>MICN01000102.1 GCA_001829875.1 Syntrophus sp. GWC2_56_31 | reverse complement strand
TTTTATAAAGATTTCGTCCCCGTTCTTAATGCCTCTTTCCTTGGCCAGCTCAACGCTTATCTCGATGAAAAGGCTCGGTTGCATTTCTACCAACCAGGGTTGCCATCTCGTCATGACACCGGATTGCCAGTGCTCACTGACCCTCATGGTCGTGCACACGATAGGAAACAGGGGATCAGCGCTCCTTGCCGTATCCATATCGGTCCCCACACCCGGTTTGTCCCATCGCTTGATGACCGGGTTGATCATTTGAGGGGACATCAAGTTTTTCGCCAGAGGGCTTTCCAGGGGTTCGTAATGTTCCGGGAACGGTCCGTCGGCCAGGCCAGGCCCGAAAATACTCGCCACGCCGTCGGGCTTCATGATGAAGGGAGGCCTTCCCGAACCGGGATTGCCGACGCCGTCGGGCACATCGCCTGTCCATTTGGTTCCATCCCAGGAGATCACCGCCCGTTTCGGATCCCAGGGTTTGCCCTTGAGATCAACGGAGGCGCCGTTATAGATAATCCGGCGGTTCACCGGCCAGCTCCAGGCCCATTCGGAATAAAGTCCTATCCCTGAGGCATCTTTCGTTCCTCTCCGGGCCGCCATGTTGCCCTTCTCGGCGTAGGAATTACAATAGATCCAGCAACCGGACGATGTCGAGCCGTCGTCCTGGAGAAAGGGAAAGGCAGGAACGGGGTCTCCTTTCTTGAAGGCCCGCTTGCTCGCTTGATCGGTCTTGTCGCTCAGAAAGTAACCGTTGATTTCTTTGGCCACAGCGTGGATATCCACGTGCACCAGCCTGCCGTCGATAACCGCGGCGCCATAGTTCCAGGTCAGCTTGGTGATGGCCTCCTTCAGAGGACCGCCTTCTTTTTCATATAATTCCTTGATCCTGAAGTAGAGATCCGTAATGATCTCAGCATCCGGTCTTGCCTCTCCCGGCGGATTGACCACTTTGTTTCGCCATTGCATCAACCGCCCGCTGTTGGTGATACTCCCTTCCTTCTCAAAGGAGACGGCGCAGGGCAACAGGAATACTTCCGTTTTTATTTTTTTTGAATCCACCCCCGGTTCGCGCCAGAAGTTGCCGGTTTCATTTTCGAAAAGGTTGACGTTGACCATCCAATCCAATTGGGTCAATGCCTTTCTCACTTTAAATATGTTGGCGCCGCTGACGGCCGGATTCATCCCCCAGGCAAAAAAGCCGCTGAACTTTCCTTTGTACATCTGGTCGAAGAGAGAAAGCCATGAGTAGTCGACTCCGTCGTCCAGTTTGGGCAGGTAGGAATAGGATTCTTCCAGGGTGGCGTTCATGCCGTAGAAGGAACGCAATAAACTTGCGCTGTATTTGGGGTAGTTTTTCCACCAGTTGAGGCTGTTGGGTTCTTTTGTTTTGGGCGTCCGGCTGCTGTTGTAGAGGGCTAAAGTCGTGTCGGACGCTTTGGGCACTCCAAGATAACCAGGCAGGATATGGAATAGAAGACCGTAATCCGTCGAACCTTGTACGTTCGATTCTCCACGCAGGGCCTGAACACCACCGCCGGCCATCCCCATATTGCCCAGTAGCAGTTGTATGATGGACATTGCCCTGATGTTCTGTGTGCCCACCGTGTGTTGCGTCCATCCCATGGCATAGAGGATGTTTCCTGTCTTGTCGGGTTTACCCGTTTTTGTGAATTCCTTATACACCTCAAGCAGCTTGTCCTTTGGTGTTCCTGTTATTCTGGAAACCATTTCGGGCGTATATCGCGAGTAATGCTTTTTCAACAACTGATATGCAGAATGAGGATCCTGCAGGGTGATGTCTTTCTTTATCTTCCCCTCGGCATCGGTTTGATAGGACCAGGTGGCCTTGTCATAGGCCGTGCCCTTGAGACCGGAAAATACGCCGCTGTTGTCACCGGGGAGCTTGAATGCCGTATTTACCAGGAAAGAGGCGTTGGTGTAATTTTTAACATATTCCTCTTGGATCAAATTGTTGTCCATGATGTACTTGATCATGCCGCCCAGAAAGGCGATATCCGTGCCCGAGCGCAAGGGGGCATAGATATGGGCTTTGGCGGCGGATTGCGTAAAACGAGGGTCGACACAGATAAGCTTGGCCCCCTTCTCCATGGCCTTGGTAATCCATTTGAATGATACGGGGTGATTGGAGGCAGGGTTGCTGCCCATGATTAGAATGCAGTTACTGTTCTTAAAATCGATCCAGTGGTTCGTCATGGCGCCGCGTCCGAACGACTCTGCCAGAGCCGCTACAGTTGCGCTGTGTCAGATACGGGCCTGGTGCTCTATATAGACCAGACCCAAACCTCTCAAGAATTTCTGATAAAGAAAGCACTCTTCATTGTCCAGAGCGGCGCTTCCCACCGAGGCGATACCCTCGGTGCGGTTGACGGACTGCCCCTTGTCGTTGATCAGCCGGAAGCTTTTATCCCTGCTTGTCTTGACGTTTTTGGCGATTTTATCCAACGCCCATTCCCAGGATACCTCCTTCCATTCGCTTTCATAAGGCGCACGATAAAGGGGTTTCTGCAGGCGATTGGGATTGGCGGCGCTCATCTGGTAAATAGAGCTGCCTTTACTGCATAAGGCGCCGGCGTTGATGGGACTGTTGGGGTCTCCTTCCGTGTTGATAGCCTTACCGTAACTGGTGGTGGAGATAATGATGCTGCATCCCACGGAACAGTAAGGGCAAATCGTGGTGGTTTCTTTGGCGTACCTGATTTTCAACGGTTTTGCATAAGCGGCTACCGGTTTGATACTGATGCCGATGCCGCTTGCTGCCAAGGCCGCTCCTGAGATCTTCAGGAAACATCTTCTGGTTATGCGCATAAACGGAGTCTCCTTTTTCGCTGTGATAATAACCGTTAATGTTTTTAAAAGGAAAGAACAAACATTGATTACACATCCGACGAAGTCAGATGATTGACGGGGTCAGGGGCTGGCGGCGCTTGGCCTTTCTTTACCCCCTTTGCAAAGCCCAGCATCATCATCGCGGCCGGAATGAGCTGGGCGATCACAATCAGGGCGCAGAAACCTAAAAATATCCATACAAACAAATCGCTGTTATCCTCCTGTGCGGCGCCTGCAGCCCACAGTGGTGCATCATTCCCGCAAACTACGCCGACCACCAACCCAAATATTCTGACAGGCGTTATATTTTTCATCATTTACTCCTTATGGTTTATTTAATGAGCGAGGGTTCCACTTGTTTAATTGGTCCTCGTCATGTTCTTCATGGCGCATTTGACTGCCTGCCTGATTTCTTCGTCATCCTTCGGTTCAACCGGCCGTAAGGCGTGATAGAAAATACCCTCTTGACGGACCTTTCGCATCAACGACATTGGTGTGTCGTCAGCAACCAGAATGATCATCAGATCCCGGTTACATTTTTTTAAGAGGGGCACCAATTCGGCGGGTGTGAATTCATCCAATGCGGTTCCCAAAAGCACAACCTCAGCCGTTTTATTCAGCACGCCGTAGATAGTTTTTGCGGCGGAGTCCGTGACCATCACGTCATAACCCGCTTCTATAAGCAGATTTGCCATCTTCCTGCGGGTTCCTGCATCTTTGTCTGCAATGAGCAATCCTGGCATATTCCGGTCCCTCTTTTTTGGGCATCGTGATGTTAAAACGAATCAGGATGTTTTGGCTTCCGTCCGCGGTGCGGATTCTGTTGCGGCGCCGTTAAAGAGCCCCTTGAGCATTGAACAGAAAAGCACTAATCCGGGTATCAGCTGGCATATGATAACAAATGAGCCAAATCCTAGGAAAAGCAGTGTCAATAAGCCTGTTCCTATTGCCTCATGACCACTGGAACCAAGCACCGGCGTCGTTTTAATCATGATTGCCGTTACTGCCGTTATCATGAGTTTCATGGCCCTTTCCCTTCTTCGCCGATTATTCCTGCGTCTGAATACTTCCCGTCGGCTTAATATCTCGCAATGGTCATGCCATAATTAGTCTGGCGGGATCATAATCGTATATTGTTGTTTATACTCGTAATTTTGTAAGCAGGCCATTGCCGGGAAAGTTTTCTATGTCAGACATGTATAAGAATCTTGTACATATTACGCGGCGACAAAGGATCAGGATCGGAATACGTAGTGGCCAAGGTTTTGTAATCAAAAGTAATATTCATCAATCATGACTTGTATAAAAAAATACTTCTGTCAGGAAATGATTTATGCAGATTGGTGTGAAAATGACAATGAGGCATGATGGAACGGAATCAAGTGCAGGGGAACGGATTGAAATACAGGCAGCGCCCCTAAACGGCCGGGCTGCTGGTGGCAGGATTCTCTCTGTCAGTCGGGTCCAGGGGCAATTTGATGACAAAGGTTGTTCCCTCGTTCATCTTGCTTTGCACTTCGATCTTTCCGCCGTGCCTCTCGATGATGCCATAGGAAACGGAAAGGCCTAATCCTGTGCCTTTGTCGCTTTTCGTTGTGAAAAATGGATCAAATATTTTTTCCATGTTTTCTTCAGCGATTCCTATCCCGGTATCGGTTATTTTCAGACAGGCGTACTCTTCTTTATCCGTATATGTTGTAATGGTGATCGTTCCCCCTTCGGGCATTGACTGGCTGGCATTGAGCAGCATGTTGATGAAAACCTGCTCTATCTGGTCTTCATCAATCGGTATGAGCGGCAGATCCGGCTGATAGTCCCTCACGATGTCGATATTGAGAAAACTTGACTGCCGACCGATCAGGGCGAGTGTGCCCTCCATGACTTGACTGAGGGATGCCGGTTTCTTCTGCGGTATCGATTCACGAGAAAAATCCAGCAACCCCTTGACGATCTTTGCACATCTCTTGGCTTCGTTAATGATGACATCCGTGTCATTTTTTAAAGAAAGATCAAGTTTGGGATTGCTGTGGATCAGGTTGGCGAACATCAGGATCCCCGTAAGGGGATTATTGATCTCATGGGTGATGCCGGCCACCAGCCTTCCGAGGGAAACTAATTTTTCGGAACGGATGAGCTGTGTCTGCATCTGTTTGATTTCGCTTGTCCTTTCTGCGACCTTCGCCTCGAGGTTCTTTCCCCATTCTTCCAGTTCCATCCGGGCGCTTTTGAGGCTCGCCGTCATCTGGTTGAAGGCATCGGAAAGTTCACCCATTTCATCACGGGACGTATTATTCACCAAAACGTCGAAATCACCCCGGGTTATTCTTGTTGTTTGGGTCAGGAGTTTCTTTACAGGACGATTGACCAAGCGATGTGTGAAGAATATGATGGTGAAGGAAATGGACAACAGAAGAAAAATCGTTAGAACAATGATTCTGTTACGGTAATAACTTATCAGGGTCTGCATGCTTTCCAGGGAAACGATGGTGTCCAGCACTCCCAGGATCCTTTGCTTGGGCGGGTGGAAGTGGCACGATGCCAGATAGCAGCTTTCCTCGTTGTAGATGGCCTTGGCCATGCCGACCACCTGCTTTCCCTGCTTGTCGAAATAAACCCGGCTCCTGCTCATCGTGGAGGCTTGCACCTTCGGTTCTCCGGCGGTATGACACATGTTGCAGCCGGCCTCTGTCTTGTCGAGATACCTCCCGATTTCTCCTTTTTCGGTCGAGAAGGTGATATGACCACTCTTGTTGATCATCCTGATATGATCGACTCCCTGCAGCGTGCCTACTTCCTGGATCATTTGATAGGCCCTTTGCCGGTTATCTTCGAGCATTTCATAATGGGTGGTCTTGATAATCGTTTCGCTTAATTTATCGGCATCGGAGATTGCCGCTTCCATGAGCATGGTTTTGAAAGTGGCGATATTGATGTAAGCAAAAAAAACCATGAACACGAGCAGGATGAGACTCGTACCGATGGTCAATTTGGTAATCAGGCTGATCCGCAAGTGTCTTGCCCCCGACAGATATGAATAACACGTTATTGCTGGTGTCAACGCGCGAGGTTGCAAAGGCGATCTGACCATAATTTATAGGAACATGATAGTCAAGGAAGATGTTCCACACAAGCGGGTTCTGGAGTTAAATTTATATTGCTTTTTACCGGTGTATATATTAACCATACAACCGTTTTTCCTTAATGCAGCCGAAGCTAATACATTGTTCGAAAAATCCTTGCTACGCAGGAGATCTAATAATGCATTGTTTTTGTCTTTATTTGTTTAATCACAGGACCGGCATGTTGAATATGCTTTCCCGTATGACATTCCTGATCTTGATTATTTTTCTTTCCGCTTACCCACTTCGGGCGGAGCAGGGTCTGCCGGTCGATTCGGCTGCCTGCCTCGGTTGCCACGGAGACAAAATCTCTGCCACTGCCTTTGTCTCTTCCGTTCACGGCAAGAATGGCTGTAACAGTTGCCATGTCCAGCTTACCGACCTTTCCCGGCACGTCAAGGGTCAAATAAAAATGGAGAGGGTCAGGTGCGAGCGCTGCCACAAAAAAGAAAATGCCGAGCATTATTCCAGCGTACATATACAGAAGGATGTCAAATGCGCCGATTGTCATACCGATATCCATTCGCACCGCTATTGGAAAAAGGACAAACGCATTGTCGTTGCCAAATGCATTCAGTGTCACGACCAGGAGGCGGTTTACCGGCAATCGATTCACGGCAAAACGGTAGCGGCAGGCAATCAGGATTCCGCCGCCTGTAACGATTGCCATAATCTCCATGACATCAAACCGATAAACGCCCAAAAGCTGAACGTTAGCAAGGCGTTCCATACCAAGGTCTGCCTGACATGCCACAGCGATGAGAAGATGATGAAGCGAAACAATGTCTTCAACGTGGCGACCCGGACATACATGGACAGTTATCACGGGAAAAACTATCGGCTCGGTTATCCGGAAAAGGTCGCCGGTTGTTCCGATTGTCATACGGCCCATTCTGTGTTGAAGGCGTCAGATCCCCTTTCTACCGTCCATCCCGATAATCTTGTTGCTACGTGCAAGCAGTGCCATAAACACGCCACTTCAAAGTTTACGAAATTCTACGCCCACGGAGAGCATACGGACAGAGAAAAATACCCGCTGCTCTACTGGACCTTCGTTCTGATGGTCGGTCTTCTGGTCAGCACATTCACCGTTTTCTGGGTGCATACGCTTTTATGGATGTACCGTGGATTTATCGATAACAGGGAGAAAGCGGCGCTTCTTGCGGAAGGGGCTATCGGCCATATGCCCGGAGGATTCAAGCAGTACCGCCGTTTCAACACCCGGCATATCATCCTGCACATCCTGGTCATTGTCAGTTTCCTCGGTCTGGCCTTGACTGGATTGCCGCTTAAGTTCAGCGACCAGGAATTGTCAAAGCTTCTCATGGCGCTTTTCGGCGGAGCGGCCAACGCCGCCCTGATTCACAGGATATGCGCCGTCATTACGTTTGTTTACTTCCTTTCGGCCAATGCCATGTGCATCCATTTTCTTTTCTTCAGAAAGGACATACCGGGGAACTGGATGCAGAGATTGCTCGGTCCCGACTCCCTGTGTCCCAACGAGCGGGATGTCAAAGACATAACAGCCATGATACGGTGGTTCTTTTTCAAAGGGCCGAAACCCACCTTTGAGCGCTGGACCTACTGGGAAAAGTTCGATTTTCTGGCGGTCTTCTGGGGCATGTTTGCCATCGGAGGTTCCGGCCTGATGCTCTGGTTCCCGGAGTTTTTCGGTCAAATCTACCCTGGATGGATGTTCAACGTGGCGACAATTGTTCATTCCGACGAGGCGCTGCTAGCCACGGGATTTATCTTTACGGTGCATTTCTTCAACACCCACTTCCGTCCCGAGAAATTCCCTATGGACTTTGTCATTTTCAACGGTCAGATATCGAAGCATGAGTTCATCGAAGAACGCCGAGATCAGTGGCAGCGCTACGAAAAAGAGGGGAAAACCGAACAATGCATCGTAAAGAAGCGAAGCGGCGCTTTCTTCGACTTCTTCTTCAAAGGGTTCGGATTTTTGGCCCTGTTCCTGGGGATTGCCCTTCTGTTTTTAATGCTTTATACTTTTGTAACAGCGTTGCATTAATGGGGCAAATACTTGGTGAAACGACTTTAAAAGACATAGGGGGAAATAACAAACATGCCTGAGAACAAGAATATACTGGGGTATTTCTTCAATATCATAAGCCTCATCGGTATGATTCTGGCTGTAGTGGCCACCGGCCTGATCATCGTCCTGCTTTCGGTGGAGTTGATTACCGGTGTGGAGAGTCCCTATCTGGGTGTTCTGGTCTATTTTATCTTTCCTGCCATGCTGATCATGGGTCTTCTCCTTGTGCCTATCGGCGCCTACCGCGTCAGGCGACATCGCCGCATGCTGGCGCCTGAAGTCATTCCGCCTTTTCCCGATCTTGACCTGAACGACCGCCGCAAGCGCATGCTATTCGTCTTTTTTATCATCGGTACGGTGATCTTTGTTCTCATCATTTCCATCGCGGCGCTCAAGGGTTATCATTTCACCGAATCCGCCGACTTCTGCGGTAAGCTGTGCCATACAGTCATGACCCCGGAACACACCGCATGGAGCATCTCTCCCCACGCCAGGGTTCGTTGCGTGGAATGTCACATCGGTCCGGGGGCGAAGTGGTATGTCAAGGCCAAGATTTCGGGTCTGAAACAGATATACGCGGTGCTGGCTCACACCTATGCGGTCCCCATCGAAACCCCGATTACGAATCTCCGTCCGGCGCGCGATATCTGCGAGCGCTGCCACTGGCCGGAAAAATTTTACTCGGGACGTCAGAGGGTATTTTATCACTATGCGCCCGACGAGAAGAATACGCCCCGGGAGACAAACATGCTGATCAATATCGGCGGAACTCCGAAGACCCCAACGGCTATGGGCATTCACTGGCATATCGGCAGCGAGGTCTATTACATTGCCAGGGACAAAAAACGTCTCGATATCCCCTATGTTGCCGTCAAGGATAAGAACGGCAAGATAACGGAGTACAACGATGAGTTTGAGCCCCTTTCAAAGGAAGAGATCGCCAAAGGGGAAAAGCGTCTCATGGATTGCACCGACTGTCATAACCGTCCGACCCACATTTACCGTTCGCCCGGCCGGGAAATGGATGAGAACTTTGTTTCGGGCCATATCGATCCCTCGCTGCCCTTCATCAAGAAGGTAGCCGTGGAGCTTCTCAGCAGACCCTACAAGACCAAGGATGAGGGGAGAGCTGCCATTGCCCGAGGCATAGAGGAATACTATGCCAAAAATCACGCGAAGACGGCCGGCGATAAAGCGGCCGCGATCAGGCAGGCCATCGAGCGAGTGCAGGATATTTATAACAGGAACTTCTTTCCGAATATGAAAGTGTCCTGGAATACCTATCCCGACCACATCGGACATTTTTATACCCCCGGCTGCTTCCGCTGTCATGGCGGGAAGCACAAATCTGCAGAGGGAAAGGTCATTTCCAAGGATTGTAATCTCTGTCATACCGTTCTTGGCCAGAAGCAAGCAAACATCCGGCCGGGGACAAAGGTGAAAGGGTTTGTCCATCCAACGGATATCGGGGACAGCATGATCGCGATGAATTGCAGCGAGTGTCATTCTGCCGGCGGAGACGATGTGCCGGGCGGAGGCAAGAGCAAGTAGCGCGGCAGGGTCCGTGACGACTCCGTTATTCAGTTCTCGCAATGAAAAAAACCTGTGATGCGGGGTGGAGAAGATGGCTGACGAGCACTCGTCTCTTAAAATCCAGGTAGAACAGATCGCCGCACAGGTAGAGGCGTTGACCAGGAGGGTGGACGCGCTGACGGAACAAATCGCGCTTGTCAGCGCCAGGCCAGCACCGGACAGGGTCGCATCCGGGGATGGCGACTTCCCCGACCCATCGGAAGCATTGCTTTCGTGGGTTGGCCGCTCATCGCTCCTCCAGCGCCTTTCGACCGTTTGCTTCCTTCTGGTTGTGGCCCTCATCCTGCGCACCGTGACCGACAATGGCATGGTCAACATCCGACTCGGCACCATCATCGGCATGAGTTACGCGGTTGCCCTGATGCTCATGGGCTGGCGAAGGTACCGGAGAGCCAACCCGCTCGCCCCGATATTTATCGTCTGCGGAACCGTCCTGATGTTTACCATCGTTGTGGAAACACATACCCGCTTCGATGCCCTCCCCTCGGTCCAGGCCTATATTCTCCTGATGTTGACCGGCCTCGGCACGGCCGTGATCAGCTATGTCTACCGGGTGCCGGCGCCGGTTGCCGTGGGAAACCTTGGCATGTGCATCGCGGGGGCCGCAATCGATTACCCCAACCCCTTTTTCCCCTACCTGGGGATTGTCCTCCTGACGGCCAACCTGCTGGGGTTTTTTACCGCCCGGGCCCATAGATATTCCTGGCTCCGCTGGATACTGCTCCTGGTCACCCTGTTCATGATCAATCTGTGGGGCATCAAACTGGGGATGACATTGTTGGGCGGCGAAAAGCCGCCCCGGATACTCGCACCGGACTGGTTTCTGCCGATCTTGATTCTTTTCTCGGCTACATACGCGATCACGGCCTGGATGGGTATCATTCGCAGTCTCTCGGGGCGAATCAGCCGATTCGAACTCGCACTCCCAACGATCAACATTATCTGGGCTTTCCTGCTGGTTCAGTATGTGGTGTTCGCCATGGGCGGCAGTCAAATTCTGCTGGGTGTCACTGGAGCCATTGTCGGCGTGGGGCATTTGGCCGCCGCAGTGCTACTGGCGGGTCGAGACCCGAGAGGCGCGCACGGAACCAATGCCTTTCTCTTTGCCGGGTCGGTGCTTCTGGCGCTCGCCCTGCCCTTGGTCGTAGGAAGTACTTTGCCATCTCTGCCGGTGCTGGCTGCGGTTGCATTCGGGGCTTCGGTCATGTCGGCAAAGTGGCATAGCGGGAGCGTTCGTTTGACGTCTTACCTCCTGCAGATTTATGCAGCCGTTGCGCTCGCAGCGGTCGTTCTAAGATGGGAAACGATGCCCTCTTTTTCGGTCAGCGTGGTATCGGCGGGCGGGATTGCCTGTCTGGGTCTTCTGCATTACAGATGGTGCCGTAACCGGAAGCCACCCGCGGAATCGGCCTTTTATTCCAGGATTGACAAAAGCGATTTCGCCGCCGTAGCTATCTTGCTGGCCGCTCTCCTGAGTGCATTTTTCTTACTGCGGATGATCGCCCAGCGGATTTTGGGAATGTCCCTCGCGCCGGCCGAGCTGAATAACGCCATGCAATGCAGCCAGTCGGTCATCATCAACTTGTCCGCGATTGTCCTGATTTTCTTTGCTCAGGCATACAACAACCGGGAAGTACGCAACGTGGCAATCCTGGTGACTGTGATCGGCGCGGTCAATGTTTTTTTATATGACCTCTTGCGTGCTCACGGCCTGCCTCTCGTCATCAGTGTATTGTCCTTCGGCCTTGCAACGGCAGTGGAATCGGTGATCTTGGGGCGTTGGCAGCGTCTGTCGGCCCCCGCGCAGGACAACGCCGGTGCATGAAGCGCGACCTGAAAATCGCGGATCCCTCTTAGAAGATCTTTTCGACGGTGAGAATCTGAAAGCACTCGCAGTAGATTCCCCGGCCGGTCATGGCGCCTCGGTAACGGTTGAGCCCCCGTACTGCTTCGTCATAGGGAACCAAGGTCAGCTGGGAGCGGTGACGGCGAAGCGCATCCAATTTGAGATCGATACAGTCCGAGATATCCTCGGTATAAGAAACTTCTGTAATGGGGGTCCAAACCTCGTAGCACAGGACGATCCCCACCGACCAGGGTTCTCCAGGGCATTCCTGAAACCAGGGGCCGCGGGCGCGCTTTACGGCGTCAGCGCAGATGTCATGGGTGATCCGGTGATCGCGGCAACCTTCGCCGGTGTGAGGAAAATAGAGGATCTCCGGCCGCTTTGCACGGATAATCCGGGTGAGACAGGTCACGTTTTCGGCGTCGGCCGAGAGACCGCCATCCGCGTTCCTGAGAAAGATCAGGTCGTCGAATCCCATGAAGGAGGCGGCCTCGCGTGCCTCTGCTTCTCGAATCAGCCGGAGCTCCTCCTTGGGATGGACGAGGCTTCCCGCTTCGCCGGAGGTCATGTAGACCACGGTGACCGTATGCCCTTTCCGGATATGACGGATGATGCTTCCACCACAGCCGATGACGTCATCATCCGGATGGGGGGCGACAAAAAGGGCCCGCATGATTTGACCTCCCTCCTTTTTTACTCCGAAGTCGATCTCGTTTTACCGGAACCCGGCCCGATCGAGGTGGCTCCGCTATGCGATATCGGGTGATTCATCGAGCGACTACTGCGACCAAACCCCTGATCGGCTGTCTCCCTATAGAGGCGCAGATAGTCCACCTGTTCACGGTCGCGTCGGAAACGGGCAGCGATGAATCGCTTTGCCCTTCGACCTGTTTCCGTTGCCTCCTTCTTATTGCAGAGGATACGGAGAATCTGTTCATGGAGTTCTTCCCTGTTGCGGAAGAGAAAGCCGGTTTTCCCATCGAGCAGCGAGGTGTTGCCTGAAATATGCCGGCCGACGACTACCTTCCCGAAGCTCAGCGCCTCGACGACGGCATTGGCCTCGGATTCGGAATCCGAGGTGTTCAGAACGATATCGGCGCAGCTCAGGAGGGAGGGGATCTCTTTCCTTTCGACCTCGCCCAGAAACCTGATCCACGGCCTGCCGCTGCTTTTTCTCATCAGGCGTAGGAATTCCTCCTCCTCCAAAACGCCGCCGGCGATCAGGAGGCAAAGGTCGGGAAAACTTTTCCGCACTTTGTCCAAAACGGGAAAGGCGTATCCGAAGTTCTTGATTCTCCGGATGCCGCCCATCAGAAGACATACCTTCGTCTTGCGACCGATATGCAGCTCATCCCGAAAGTCCCGCTCTTTCCTTTCGGGGAAAAAGACCGACTGGTGGATGACAGAGATCTTTTGCGGGGCGATGCCTTCCCGAACAAGGCGCCGCCGAGCCGAATCATTGAACACCGTCAAACGATCCGTCTTCGCCAGGACGCGGAGAACCGCTGCTCTGGTCCCCCGTGTCTTGAGATCGGCGTGAAGGTCGGTTCCCGTGAGCGTCATGATCATTGGAATCTGAAATACATCCTTTACCGCAAGACCGATGCGCCCGGACTTGTAGGCGTGAAAACCGTGGACAAGATCCGGTCCGAACGTTCTGGCCGCTTTTACGACCTCCGCTTCCCCGACAGCGGACAGATCGATCACCCGGCATTCGATGCCGCCTTCGCTCAGTTCTCGGGCAATCCGCCCCGCCGTGACGGCATTGCCGGTCAGTTGCGGGAAAAAGGTGGGTGTCAGGATGATGGCTTTCATTCCTGCCTCAGCGAGTAAAAGAAATCCCCGATGATGTGGGTGACTCCTCGGGGGCATTCCCAGTGAATATACCAAGCTTTCCAGGTGAATGCCATAATAAAAACCAGGATTGAGAATCGATAACCCTTATCTGACGTACCGACTGCCGTATCCCTTCCGAAAAGGATTGCAGGAATTCATGAAAAACTCTACACTGCTTGAAAAAGGCTCTTAAAAGGGGTGACTCCTTGTGATTCTGAAAGCGTGTAAATACAAGCTGACACTCGAATACGACGGGACCGGCTTTAGTGGCTGGCAATCCCAGGTCAATGCCCGGAGCATCCAGGGAACGCTGGTCAACGCGGCCCGTCAGCTCTTCGGTGGGGATGTGGATGTTCAGGGGGCGGGGCGGACCGATGCCGGTGTTCATGCCCTTGCACAGGTTGCCCACCTTGACGCCCCGCACCGACTGCCGTTGCAGCGGATCATCTATGGTCTGAACGATCTCCTGCCAGCCCCGATCAACATCCTGCGGGTCGAAGAGGCGCCGGCCGGATTTCATGCCCGCCACTCGGCGCGGCAGCGGAGCTATCTTTACCTGATCTCTCGCGCCCGCACCGCCTTCGGAAAGCGGCATGTCTGGTGGGTGAAGGATGACCTGGACCTCGGCCGTATGCAGACGACGGCGGAGATGTTCCGGGGATTCCACGACTTCGTCTCCTTCGCCGATCGTCGGATCGACAAGCATCTTTCCACCGAGGTGCAGATCGACCGGACGGATATCGCATCCTGGGGCGATGTGATCGTCTTTCGGATCGTGGGCTCCCATTTTCTCTGGAAGATGGTCCGCCGTCTCGTCGGAATCATAGTGGAGGCGGGACGCGGGAACCTCTCCCCGGTTGAAGTGAAGCGATTGCTGACCGGGATTTCTGGACTTCCGGCACAATATACGGCGCCCCCGTCGGGGCTCTTCCTGGCCCAGGTTCTATATGAAGGGGATCGGCTCGCGCCGCTCGCCCTTCCGCCGTTTCCTTTCATACTCCGCATGCTGAAGCACGAAGACGCTTTGCCGTGACCCTATACGGCATGGCTTTGCCATCCGGCGCGGCGGCAAGCTTCTTGACATTGCCCAGCAGAGAGAGATATATACTTTTAAAAAGTAGCTTTGGAGGCTGACATGAAACTAAAACAGATCGCCATTCATATAGAAAATTCCCCCGGCCGTTTGTTCGAGATTACCAAGACCCTTGGAGATGCGGGAGTAAACTTGCGGGCCCTGAATCTCGTCGATACGGGTGAGTTTGGAATCCTGAGGCTCCTTGTTTCAGACCTGGCAAAAACCAGGCGCATCCTGATGGAAAAACAGATACCCGCAAAAGTGGATGAGGTGGTGGCTGCCGAGATAGAAGACAAACCAGGCCAGTTGGCGGCGCTTTTGAAGCCCCTGCAGAAAGCGAAAGTCAATGTGACTTACATGTATGCATTTATCGGATTTTCATCGAATAAGGCGGTTATGGTCTTCCATTTCAGCGACAACGAAAAGGCTGTCGAGATACTGATGAAAAACGGCATCAAACTGATCGACGCGAAAGCCTTCGGGATGCTTGAAACAAAATAGCGACCCACCTCTGTATCCCTCTTCATCGACGGGGGAGGGAAGGATGGGGGTGATTGCGGCCACTCCGAAGGCGCTGCAGATGACGGTTATCGGCAATACCTGTCCCTCAGTACGCGATGTAGTATTTTCCCCGTTGGCGTTCGCGGCATTTCTTCTGCTTTTATAAAGAGGATCTGCTTGGGCCGCTTGAAGGCAGCGAGTTTGTCCCTGCAATATTCGAGAAGGGTGTTTTCATCAACATCCGCCTTCGGGATCACCACCGCGACCACTTTTTCACCCCATTTCTCGTCGGGGATACCGATGACCGCCGTGTCGAAAACAGCGGGATGGCTCCCGACAACCTCCTCCACTTCGCTCGGATAGGCATGCTCGCCCCCGGTGATGATCATGTTGTCCTTACGGTCCACGATCTGATAAAACCCGTCCTCGTCCCTTCTGGCCATATCCCCCGCCGAGAACCATTCTCCCCGAAAAGAGGAGGCGGTCTTTTCCGGCATCTTGTAATACCCGTCAAACAGCATCGGCCCGCGTGAGTAAAGCTCCCCGACTTCCCCAACGGCGGCCTCGTTTCCTTCCGCGTTGATGATTTTCACAAAATCGGTGCCTACCGCTTCGTATCCGATGGATCCGAGCTTTCGCATCTGATCTTCCGGCTTTAATATCGTGACGATTCCGGCCTCGGTAGATCCGTACGCCTCATACAGCTCGACGCCTGGGAAGAAATCCAGAATGGCAAGCTTCATGTTTTTGCGGACCGGGGCAGAGGAGCAGAGCAGCTTTCGAATAGAGCTGACATTTCGGCTCCGCGCCTCGGGGGGCGTGTTCAATATGAGGTTGTAATGGGTGGGGATGAGGGAGATGAAGGTGATCTTTTCCCTTTCGATGATCTCCAGAATCTCTTCGGCCTTGAACGAACGGGCCGGATGAATGCAGGCCGTGCCGCCGATATAAAGGAAAGTGAACGTGTAAAAGGTAGAATTGATGTGACACAGAGGCATGACATTGAGGCAAATGTCGTGGTGGGTAAATCCTGAGTCGACTGCATTGAGCAGATAGAAAGCAATGTGCGACTCGTGGGAACGGATGACCCCCTTGGGTTTGCCGGTGGTCCCGGAGGTGTAGATCAAAATCCACGCGTCCTTGGGGTTGACCTCGACGTCCGGTTCGTTGCCCGCCGAACCTCCGATCAACCGTTCGTATTCAACGTAACCCTCTCGCTCCCCGCCCACCACAACGTATCCGCTTGCGGCAATGTGACCGATCCCCGGTCGTATGGTATCGATAAGCGGGACGAATTCGCTGTCGACGATCAGCATCTTTGCGTCGGAATTGTTGAGGATATATTCGATGTCCGTTCCGGTGAGTCGAAAGTTTATCGGCACGATGACGATGCCTGTTTTTGCCGTAGCCAGATAAACCTCAATGATTTCGGTACAATTTTCGAGCAGGACAGCCACCTTGTCTCCCTTTTTCAACCCCATGGAAAGGAGACTCCGTGCAAGCCGGTTTACACGTCCGTTTGTTTCCGGATAGGTGAAGCATCTTTCCCTATCCTTTATCGCGGTCTTTGCGGGGAACTTCTTTGCGTTCACTTTCAGCATTTGACCGAGATTCATCCAGTGAGCCATGCGACACCTCTTATTTCATTGATGCAGCTATGCCTGCTTCAACGGCGTAGAGTGCGGCGCCGATCGCGCCTGTCAATTGGGGATGCTCGGGAACAAGCAGCTTCCTTCCAATCATCTCTTCGGCCATGGTGACGAGAAACGGGTTGTGGGCCACGACGCCTCCCGTCATGACGACATTTTCCGTCAGGGACTCCATTTCCAGGACCCTCTTGATGACGGAGAGAAAAAGGCCTTTGACGATGTCCGGAACTTTTTCCCCCTGTCGGATTTTTTCCAATACTTCGGTTGCCGAGAAGACGGTGCAGAAACTTCCCAGTTCGATCAGGTTCCGGGATTGCCTGGCCAGGCCGTCCATCTTTTCGAGGGGGATATCCAGGCGGGCGGACATCTCTTCGAGAAAGGCCCCTGTCCCGGCGGCGCATTTTCGATTCATTTTAAAACCGGTTCGGCGACCCTCGCCGTCCAACTTGATAATTTTATTGTCCTGGCCGCCTATATCAATAATGCTTATGTTGAAGGGGAAATAGTGAAAACACCCCTTGCCGTGGCAGCTGATCTCGGTCTTCTCCGACGCGGCGAAGGACACGTTTCTTCTTCCGTATCCGGTTGAAATGGATGCAAATACCTCTTCCCTGGACGCGTTCGCCATCGCGAGTGAAGCCTGCAGGCAGTTTTCCGCTGCGGCGCCAAAGTCGTTCCCAGACCTGGAAACGGCATGCCCGATGAGCCTTTTCGCCGAATCGAGGACGGCAACCTTGGTTCTGGAGGCGCCGATATCTACTCCGACAAACACACGGTGGGAGTTCATATTGCTCTATTTCGGTTCCAGTGCCTTGACAAGGGCCCACAGCGTCCGATTGTACGGCACTTCCACCCCGGCCTGACGGCCGTATTCGACAATCTTGCCGTTCATGAAATCGATCTCCGTCCGGCGTCTGTTTTCGATGTCGATGAGCATGGAAGGCTTGTGATCGCGGGCTTTTTTCATGTATTCGATCGCCTGGGGATAATAGTTCCAGCCGAGCTCGATCTCGTTGGCCCTGGCAACGGCAATGCACTCTTTGAGGAGCGATTCGACAATCTGTAGGACTATCGGATCGTTCATCGCCTGCGCCATAGTCAGGCCGGTCACCGCACAGACAGGGTTCATCGAAGAATTAAGAATCGCTTTTCGCCAGACCATGGAATGGATATTGTTTGAGTGGCTGGTGTGCAGCCCGCACGCGGTCAGGATCTTTGCGACAGCCTGCGCCTCTTCGGTAGAGGCAGGATCGAGCTCCTGCAGTAAATGGGGGGGGTGATGAAACGGCATATGGACATGGCCCGGTTTTACGAGGGTGCAGCCGTAATTGACGACAGCCCTCATCACCGGTTTTGCGCCGAGGGTTTGTGCGATAACCGCTTCGGTGTCTATGCCGTTCTGCCAGCTGATGATATGAAGCCCCTCTCGGTAAAAACCTTCTATGGCCGATGAGATGAGAGGAAGGGCATTGGCCTTGACGGTAAGGAAAATGACATCGGGAAGATATTCCGCAAGATCGTCAACACTGGTACAGGTTCTGGTCACCGCCTGCTGAAGATGTTCAGCCCCTTCGATGAGGATGCCGGGACTCAGGGAAGGCTTGAGCAATTCCGGGAAGACGTCGCACAGGGTAACCTCATACCCGCCTTTGGCCAGAAATGCGGCGACAATGCACCCTACCGGGCCGGCGCCTACAACCGCGAACGACCGCGGCCGAAAATCCAACCGATCTTCCATCGAAGCACCCCCCTTTTCCGCTCTAGCGAACGGAAGTCAACCATTTACATATCACCCCGGTTCCTCT
>MICN01000101.1 GCA_001829875.1 Syntrophus sp. GWC2_56_31 | reverse complement strand
CGCGTTTTTGAGAATTTCCGGATTTTTTAAAGAGCGATCTAATCATTATAAGGAGTTACAAAGCTGACTTCACATCTTGCTGTAGAAGAAAAGTTTGAATCTTTCCCGGATGAGGCGAGACAAGTTTTCCAGGATCTCCGCCAGGTTCCCCCCTGTTTCCCGCTGGAGATTCACGGAAATGGTAAAAAACCTCAGGTCATCCAGGGGGATCCTCTTGGTTAGGTTGCCCAGGGCGTGCTGGGTTGTGAATCCAAAATTGATCTCATTCAAGGTTTTTTCAAATTCATCGCCCACCGGTGGGCCCATTTCCTCGGATGCGAGTCTCAGGCCGCTGGAAAAGGCATGCCCCGCCTTCAACGACCGTGCGATCAAATCCAGGGCTTCGGGGAGTTGTTCTTCGAACTTTCTGAATCTTTTCGACCGCTTGTTACGTAAATACATGAAAGGGAAAGTCGCCGACACCACGGCACAGGGGATGAGGATGAAAACGCCCGGGAGAAGAGGGAAATAGGACGAGTGAAGCGGCCTGCCCGCCAGAAAGCCAGTCAACGCCAACGCAAGCGAGAGCAGCAGATACAGACCCGGTTTGCGCTTGGATCCGGCCTGATCTACAAAGAGAGTGATCTTCCCCATGATGGAGAACCTCTTGAGAAGCGAGTGCAGCCAAGGGATCTCGCTCAGACTATTTTTTTTGACGATATCGTATTGCTGATCGTTTTCGGCCTGGGCCGAAAGGGCCTTGAGCCTGGTCCGGACCTCCTTCTTCTCCGAAATCCGGAGTCCCCGAATGGCAAAGTACCCCAGTTCGACCAGGATCAAAACCGCGATAAATATCAAGGCCGGAAGAAGATAGTCCATATTAGATCTCATACACCTTATTCGGGTCGAATAAATCATTCGTAATCGGGATCCCTAGGGCTTTGAATTTCTCGGTGAACTTGGGCCTGATCCCCCTGGAAACGAATCTCCCCTTGATTCGCCCCTCGCGGTCGACCCCCGTCTGCTCGAAGGAAAAGATCTCCTGGAGGGTCACGACATCCCCTTCCATCCCGGTGATCTCCTGGAGGGTCGTGACTTTCCGGCTTCCATCCCCCATACGAGACAGTTGGATGATCACGTTCAAGGCGGAAGCGATGTACTTGCGGATGAACCCGGGGGCGACCGTAAAACCGCTGAGGGCGACCAGGGTTTCCATCCGCATCAGGGCATCCCGCGGGGAGTTGGAATGGATCGTGGTAAGCGAACCGTCGTGGCCCGTATTCATGGCCTGGAACATGTCCAGAACTTCCGACCCGCGGACTTCCCCCACGACGATGCGATCCGGCCGCATCCGGAGGCTGTTCTTCACAAGGTCACGCTGGGTGACCTCCCCTTTTCCCTCGATGTTCGGGGGCCTGGTTTCCAGACGGACGACGTGTTCCTGTTTGAGCTGCAGTTCAGCGGAGTCCTCGATAGTGACCACCCTCTCGTTGCTCGGAATGAACCGGGAGAGGACATTCAACATGGTTGTCTTGCCGGTCCCGGTTCCGCCGGAAATCAGAACGTTCAATCGCGCTTTCACGATCCCTTTGATGAGTTCCCCAATCTCGGGAGTCAAGGTTTTCAAGGCAAGCAAGTCCTCAAGTTCCAAGGGGTCGACGGCAAACCTGCGAATGGAGAGAATAGAGCCGTCGATAGCCAGGGGAGGGATGATGGCATTGACCCGGGAGCCATCGCTAAGGCGGGCATCGACCATGGGGGTGGATTCGTCGATCCTCCGGCCGACCGCGGAGGCGATCTTGTCGATGATCCGGCGCAGATGGGCTTCATCCTTGAACCCCGCTTCGGTTGCCTCCAGTTTTCCAAACCTCTCAACATACACATGCTTGTGGGTGTTCACCAGGATGTCGGCGATGGTCGGATCCTGCATGAAGGGTTCAAGCGGCCCCAAACCCATGACTTCGTCGTGGATCTCCCGGAAGAGCATCTCCCGTTCGCTCATGTTCAATGGAACGTTGGAGTGGTTCTCCAAAAGAATTCTCTCGACAAGTTTTCGGATTTCCTGCCGCAGGATCGCCTCGTTCATCGAGCCGATGATTGTTAAATCCATCAGGTCCAGCAACCGGTCATGAATCCTGGTTTTCAATTCGTAGTAATCCTTCGACGCGGTGAACGCGCCCGGATTTTCCCGGCCGGACACTATCTGCTGGACCACGGTCAGAACATTGCCCGCGCGGGATTTTGTCTTTGTGGGCACTATCTCCTGGGCCCTGTTCATCACATTGGTCATTCGGGATTGCACGTCAACCATAGCCTCACCCCCTCCGCCTTTATGTCTTATTCGCCCCGATAAACCCCGAGACCAGGGCCTTTATATTCTTGGTCACATCCGCCCCCGGTGCAACCAGGTCCAGGGTTTTTCCCTGATTGATGGCCGACATGGTGTTCGGATAGTCATTCTCTATCAACCCGGATATTTTTCGGTTCAAGGCCGTTTCCACATCCTTCAGGGAGATTAGCGATTTTTTTTCGAAGCGGTTTATAATAATCCTGATCTGCTCATCCCGGGGATAGCCAAGTGTTTCAAAAGTCCGCAGAAGCCTTTTCACATTGGTCAGGCAGGGAAGGCTTAAAACCGCTATCATGCAAAGGGACTCGGTCATTTCCAGAATCTTGAGGGAAACTTCGTCGAGTGATTGCCCGCCGTCGATCACGATAAAATCGAATATCGGCTTCATCAAACTCAGGATTCGCTCGATTAACTCAGGGGTGGAAACACCCATTCCCTCCAAGCCAATCGGGGCAGGAAGAACGTATATACCGTTTGCGTGCTTGGAAAATGTGGAAATCAGGTATTGGGCATCGAGGCGGGAAATATTCCGGGCTATTTCGCCCCAGCTAAACTTCGGCTTTATGTTCAAAAATATGGGTATTTCGCCCAGGATGCAATTCATGTCCACCAAGGCGACCGAGACAGGGTTGATTGAGCTTTTCACCAGATTGGCGGCGAGATTGACGGCAATCGTGGTGGTCCCGACCCCCCCTTTGCTGCCCATGAGATAGATAATTTTACCGTGCCTGTCTGATTTGGGATCGATGGCATGTTTGGGTTGTTTTCGCTCGAGAAATTTCTTTACCGCGGCGGCGACTTCTTCTTTTTTGATGGGTTGGGGGATGAATTCCCGGGCACCGGCCCTAAGGGTCCGAATCAGAAATTCGGGTTCCATATGGGTGGAGGTCAGAAAGATCTCCTGGACCAGGCCCGAGGCCTGGATGGAACTCACCAGCTCAAAGCCACCCTCCAGGTCTTCACCGATTTCCAGGATAAGTAGCTCATAGGGCCTGTTGGGAGCAAATTCCTGGAGGGAGAGTTCCGTCAAAGGCGACAAGATTTCTTCAAAGTCCATCTGCACTTTTCGATCCCGGACTCGCAGTCCCACCGTCATTTGATGATTCATAAACAATCCCTCCGCTATTGGACCAGTTTCGGAGTGCGGGCCAGGACCCCGTAATTGTTGCCCCCGCTCGTGCCGACGGGGTTGTGCGGATTGCAATCCGGCAAGAAGTAGATCGTCGTGTCTTCATAAGTGGCCGGCGTTCCGTTCAGCACATCCTGCAGATTGAATGTGGCTACAAAATTGCTCCAGCATTGCTGTCCCGATGTCGGTTTCGGGCAGGTAAATGTCCTTTTGGTTCCATCGATCGTGACCTGCATATTCCGCGGAACCTCATTGTACTGGTTCTTGTCGTTGTTCGTGACCCACAGGATGTTCAATGTGACGACCCCTGTTACTTTCGAGCAGTTTCCGGTGTTGTTGCCGGGGCAGTCGATGACGGGGAGGGTCAGGATCCATGGTCGATCCGGCCAGCCGTCCGCATCGGCATCCAACCCCGGCCTGTTTCTCCAGCAGGCGATCAAATCGTTGAAGGCGGATGCAATTTCGCCTCCATTGGTCCCCATGCCTAGGCCGAAGGCGATCGGGACGGGATTCCCCTGGCCGCAGACGAGGGGTCTGACCGTCGATGCGCTAGCCGTCAGGCAGGGTTGGGTAAAATTGGTCCAGCCACCGGTTTGATGATTGGCATTTCCCGTTCCGCTGTTGATCATCCGGCCGACCCCGCAGGTATACTCGCCCCCGGCATTCAGGATAGCCTGCTGACAGATGGCGATGGGCTGATCCACGTCTTCGGGGCGAATGGAACCGGCGAACCCGATGTAGGCGACCGATTCGGCGGACAGCGCAAAATTTTGAAAGCCGAAGACCCGCGCAAAAAAGGATGCGGCAGGGGTCGCCTCCCGCCTCGCCTTTACGCGGACGGCATTAATGAAGTTGGTGTCGCTGTCCAGCGCGTCAGATTTGAGATCCCAGAGATCAACGGGCGAAAGAGAATCGTTTGGCGTAAAGGACCGCGTGGCAAAGCCCCAATGGCCCCTTTCGACGTCGCCGGCGTTTCCGCCGCTCCAATCCACATCCACCGCGTGTTTTTCGCTTTGGTTGGCCGCGGCGGCATCAAAGGCGGCCTGGTTTGCATTTGGATTCACGGCTGTCCCGTTGTTGATGTAGAGGATTCGAGCCCCGGCAAGCGCCCCTGCGTCGGCGGCGTTTTTCAACTCATTGCGGACTATAAAAAGATGTCCCACATCGATCGCAAGGGCTGCAAAGCCGATAATGACAAAAATGGCAACGGCGACCAGAATCATCACGACCCCTTTTCGATCCCCGGACAACTTATGCACCCCTGAATTGATTCCCATGGCAGATTCCTCAATGGGCTATTCGCATCGCATGACCGATTCACCCCTTAATACGATCGGGCCGGTGATCGAGCCTACCAAACCGGGCAGTACAAAAAAAGGATAGATGTATTCCACCCTTACACGCAGAGAAGGGCGTGGGTTCTCGGGAAACTCGGTACAAATGCCATCCGGTAAGCTGATTGAAGGCGCACCGGGAGGAATGAGAAGATTCCCATTGTTAAGATAGGTGTTTACGATCTCTTGGATATTGGCTGCGGTGTATGGTTCATAAATCCCGCTGGTTACATTTACCCGATAAACAATCCCTGCTCTTGCCCCTTCCCGGCTGGAATTGGTGATCACGGCCTTGTTATAAAGGACGAACCCGAACTCGATTATCCCGAAGATGACAATCAACAACATGGGGAGGATCATCGCCAATTCCACCATCGCTGCCCCTTTTATGCCTCCTATCGCCCATTTCCTCATCGGTTTAACCCTTTGGCAATTATTTGATCCCGTCGATCGTCAGGTGATACACCTGCGCCGGCGGTTCCTTTTCAAAGCCTTTTTGATATCTCCCCATCGCACCTTCAGCCGCCTTGCCGTTCATACCCTCTACCGGCTCGATGTTCTTACCGGCTTCGAGATCGGCAATCTGGTTGAGTTTCTGCTGTCTAAAGGACGTTCCGTAATCCATGGCCAGGCGGCTGGGAACGCAGGCAGCCAGGCTCGCGATCAGGAAGAAACAGCAAAGCGACACCCCTTTCGTTTTTGTCATTTTCGGGCCTCCATCTTCATCTGAGCATTGCATGTCCGAACTCTCCCTCCAGCTTCATCCCCCTGGGGGCATCCGGTGAGGAAGGCGCGCCGGTGGAGAGATCCTCTTGCTGGTTTCCCTCCATCGCGCCCAGAAGGTAGAACTCAAAATCATTTGGCTCTATGTACCGATCCGTGGGCAGGGTCTGCTTGGCCAGATTCATTGGTTTAACCAAATGCGGGGTTACGATGATGATCAGCTCGGTTTCATTCTTCTGGAAAGAGGTGCTTCGGAACAAAGCCCCCAATATGGGAATCTCGCCGAGGAGCGGGAATTTCGACACCACCTCGCGGACATTGTCCTTGAGCAGACCCGCGATGGCAAAGCTCTGCCCGTCTCCAAGTTCGACCGTCGTAGCTACCCGCCGTGTGGTGAGGGCCGGAATCACGAACCCGCTCATCTGGATGGCGTTGCTGAAATCGAGATCGGAGACTTCCGGCGCCACCTGCATGCTGATCTTTTTGCTGTTTAAGACAACAGGGCTGAAATTCAGCCCTACACCGAAGGGCTTATATTGCACGGTAAGGGTCGTGCCGGTCCCCGACGTTTGTGGGACAGGGATTGGAAACTCCCCGCCGGCCAGGAAATTGGCCGATTTTCCGCTCATGGTAATCAAGGTGGGTTCGGCCATGACTTTGAGGAGCCCCTCGTCCTTCAAGGCATCGATGAACGGCGTCCATGTCATCCCCGCGCCGGTAAAGCGAAAGATAGCGTTGACCCGCTGGGTCACATTACCCACCGATCCGGTGGTCACACTCCCCAGGCTGGCGAGGCTTCCAAGCAGGGAAAGCCCAAAGTTGACACCGTTTTCGCTGATATAATTAAAATTCACACCCAGCCTTCGCAGGAGAGACCGCGACATTTCAGCCACCCTGACCTCCAGCATGACCTGGTGAACACCGCCGACTTCGATAAGGTTGATCAATTTCTTGGGGTAATACGACTCGGCTATTGCCAGGACCTGGGCGAGGTTCGACGTGCTCGAGACCATCCCTGAAAGGGTAACCGATTCGCCGGTCTGGGTCACCCGGATCTCTTTCTCATCGGGCAGTATTTTATAGAGAGCCTCCTTGAGCTGGGAAGGGGACCCTTCGGCCTGGAGCAGATTCAGGACCCGTTTTGGAAAGTATGATTCGGACAGCGTAAGAACCTTGGAAAGGCTGGCTCTGCTGGACAATGTCCCGGAGAGGGCTATCTTATCGTCCCCGCTGGCGGTGACCTTGATGTCCTTTTCTTCGGGCAGGACCTGATGAAGCGATTCCTTGAACTTGGATACATCCGGTGAGTCCTCAACTCTCAAGAAATTGACCACTTTTTTAGGGAAAAATGGCTCTGCTAGGGCCAGGACCTGGTGGAGATTGGTCGATTTGGAAACAGCGCCGGAAAGGGTGATGTTGTCGTGGGTGGCGCTCGCCTGGATGTTCATTTCCTCCGGCATGATCTTCCGGATCATTTCTTTCAAACGGGAGATATCCGGGGACACCTCCAGGTCTATGACCGCCGAGAGTTTATCGTTCACCCCCCAGATGGTTAAATTGGTCACCCCCGGGGTTTTACCGGTCAAATAAATCTGATGAGGTGTCAACACCATGGCCACAGCGATTTCCGGGATGCCCTCCGGGGTTCCCAGGGAAACCCTTTTGACCCGGTGCGGGTTTGAGAGGATAACGGATTTCCCAACGGTCAGTGTCAATTGCCGGGTCGATGCCGTCTCTATGGCCATTTGCTGAGGGCCCTTGGACTGTGCAAAACAGGGGATCACAAAGGCCAGCACAAATATGCACGGCAAACCGATCCTGCGGGATTTCCCCGAAATCCTCCTTCGAATATGTTTGGCTTCCATGGCCTACTTCGCCTCCTCGAATTTCTTTGTAGTGACCTTACCTCCCTGGATCAGTTCGACAACAAAAACCTTTGTTCCCGCCTGGACAGGCTTCCCGGCGGATACAGCCCTGTTTTTTTTCGCCCTGACTCCGGCCATCGAACCCGGCTCCGAATAAGACGTCAATAAGGCAGGGATGGAGACCCCTTTGGTCAAGACATCCTCGGCATCGGTCAACCCTCTCAAAGCCATTTGCATTTTCCCCTGGATTGCGGAAAGTGACAGCCTTTCGGCCTCTTCAGGCGTCACTTCAAGGGTGATCACATCGACCGTTGCCGGCTGCTGCTCCTTCCCCTTGGCGGTTTCGCGCTCCGGCCCCGAGGCAAGGACCAATATATTTTCGAGGACTGTCTTCGTAAAGGGCTCTGCATCCTTTCCCTTGGCCATCGTTACCAGGACATCCACCCGGTTTCCCGGGTGCACGAAACCCGCCACCCCGATCACTTTATCCACCCTAACCGTCACTGCGCGCTTCCTGGAGCCAATGATCGCGGCCACTCCCCCGGTTTTGATGTTTTGAGCAGCCAGGCGGGATTCAAAGAAAGGTTCGTTGGACTTGATCGGGGAGATGACGACCCTGCCGATCAAGGAATTCATTTCCGTATAAGCCCCGCCAGGAATGCTGCTCTTGAGATACGGTTCCATTTTAACCATTTCTTTTACTATGACGGTCCCCCAATTCAGGTCGATTGTGGCTACCGCTATGGGCTGGGTTTGCAGGGGGGGCGCTTTGGAACCGATGCTTTTTTGTATGGAGCTGTATATCAACAGCGTGATCATAATGGCGATGACAACCGCTGCCCCGAGCAAAACAACGGGCTTTATTCCCCCCATTTTTTTACCTCCCGTAGTGCTGAAATGAAATTAAAACCCAAGAACCAGGTATGAACCGGTTCCCAGGGCAATGACCACACCAAACCTGATCCGAAGGGCCTTCTCGATATTGGTGGGTGGGATGTAAATAAGTTCCTGGGTGCTAATGAAGCAGCCCATCATTTTTCCATATCGTTTGAAAGTGCTGACCAATAATCCTTTCGAGGCTAAGAGGAAAAGGGCGTAAACCCCTCCGAGAACGCATGAAAGAATGAAAACAATGAAGACCCCATGGGCCCCCAAGACGCTTCCGACGGCTCCCATGAGTTTTACATCCCCCGCGCCGGTTCCCCAAGCGATGAAAGGGATGATTAAAAGACCCAATCCTGTCAGGCCGCCCGCCAGGCTGAACAAGAAACCCTCGTATCCCCTGGTAAGGCAAAAATAGGAAAGTCCGACCGCCAAACCGGGCAGCGTGATCCAGTTAGGGATTCTGAGCATCATCACATCCTCAATAGATGCAATAATCAGAACAATTCCCAGGAATACGGTGATATGATCCATTTTCGACCCAATGACATTGATAAAGCAAACGACAGGCGCTTCAGCGTTTATTCTCCCTCCCCCTGTGCAGGGGGAGGGAGCTTTTGGATTCCCGTTGCATTGGCCTTGGCATCGCCGCGCCATTTTGTCGGGCGCCCCCGTTTCAGACCGGATGAGGTCCGATGGCATTGCTCGGCTTCGCCGGCGGTGCCGTCCGTTTCGCTACGAGCTGATGTTGTTGAGCAGCAGAGTCAACCGGGCTGCGATCGCATCCCCCAACAGTGCCCAGACGGTAATCACGGCAACGGTTATCAGTCCCGCTGCCACCGCATACTCAACCATTTCCAACCCTTCTTCTTCGTTTACGAGCCGTTTGATCAACTTCCGCATCTTTTCCATTTTCATCCTCCTTCATTCATTCGGTTTGTTTGTTCGATCCCCCTGTCATTCCAACCGCCGCGAGCGTAAACCGCTCGATCGGTTGACCCGGAACACCGATACCTCTTTTTTCGATTTCTTTATAAAGGGGGAAAAAGGATTATTCTGTGACGGGCGTCACAATTATTGAGGGTTTTTTGAAAAAGAGTCTTTCAGAAGGAGTTTTTTGTCGGCCAGGACCTCGATCTCGCCTGTTTTTGCCGCCTTATTGAGAAAACGGGTGACCGTTTCTCGCGATGTCGTGGAAAGGTAAGCGATATTCTGATGGGTAATGCCGAGGCCGATGACGACCCCTCGGGAATCCCGAACACCGAATTTCGCTCCGAGTCCCTGCAAAACCTCTCTGATCCTGTGTTCGGCATCATCGAAGCTCATGACGCGGAGCTGCAGCCAGGCCTGCCGGAGACGCATGCAGAGCAGGTCGATGATCCCCTGCACCGCAAGCCGGTTCGTCATGACAATATGATTAAAGCTTTCCTTGGTGATGAGGCATATCCGGCCATCCCTCAGAGCGACAACGCTTGCCGATGTCGTCTTGCCGTCCAGGATAGCCATTTCGCCAAAGAAATCGCCCTCCCTGTGGATTGCCATGATACGCTCCCTGCCGTCGGCGCTTATGTTGATGACCTTGACTTGCCCCGAGAGGATGAGATAGAGGTAGTTCGATGTATCATCTTCATTCAAGATGATCTCATTGCGCCGAAAATCCCGGTGAATGATTTGCTTCCGGAGTTCGGACCGTTCCGCCTCTGAAAGTCCCACCAAGAAGGGGATCTTCTGAAAAATGCTCTCGATCTCTCTTTCGCGTCGTCTGTCCATCGTTTCATGAGTAAACCCCATCGGGAGTCACGTTGTCAAGGTAAAACCATGAAAGGTGATTGACTTTCCATTTCATTTCTGTTTATGTGCCGCAGCTCTCGATAGAGGTGACACGTTTTCGATATGAAATTGGCAGAATTCGATTATGTTCTCCCGGAAGAACTGATCGCCCAGGAACCGATCGGGGTCAGGGACCGATCCCGGATGATGGTGGTCGACCGGGAGTCGGGATCATGCGATATTCGCACATTCAGCGATCTTCCGGAGTATTTCGGCCGGGGCGATGTGATTGTCGTCAACGACTCGCGCGTCTTTCCGGCGCGCCTCATCGGCAGGAAGGAGACCGGCGGGCTGATCGAAATCCTCCTGCTTACCCGGAAGAACGGCGAAGAAACACCGGGCGAGATCTGGGAAGCGCTCCTCCGCCCCGCCAAACGGGTCCAGGTGGGAATGGCCATCACGTTTGAAGGCGGATCCCGGGCCACGATTCTCGCCCGCCTGTCGGAAAAACAGTGGTTGCTGGATTTCCAGACCCCGATCCCGTTCGACGATTTTCTCGACCGCTATGGCAGGGCGCCGCTGCCGCCATACATCAAGCGCCGACGCGATCGGTCGCGTTCGGAAAGGGATCTGGAGAGATACCAGACCGTCTATGCCCGTGTGAAGGGTTCGGTTGCGGCGCCGACGGCGGGTCTCCACTTTACCGGGGAGGTTCTGGATCGCTTGCAAAGCCGGGGGGTTGAGATTGCCCCTGTTACGCTCCACGTCGGTTACGGGACATTCCTGCCGATCGAAACGGACCAGGTGGAAGACCATGTCATGGAGGAGGAGCTTTTCTCGCTCGATGGGGAAGCCGCAAGGAAAATCAATGCTGCCGTGCGGGTCATCGCCGTGGGGACAACCGCGACCCGCGTCCTCGAATCCGTCGTCGACGAACAAAGGAAAGTGCATCCGGTTTCCGGATCGACGCGTCTTTATATCACTCCCGGATCGAGTTTCCGGTGCGTCGATGCACTCCTCACCAATTTCCATCTCCCGAAATCGTCCCTTTTTCTTCTGGTATGCGCCTTTGCAGGCCGGGACGTGATATCGAAGGCGTACCGCCTTGCCATAGAAAACCGGTTCCGCTTTTACAGCTATGGCGACTGTATGCTGATCTTCTAGGCAAACGATATGGAATTTACAAGGGTCGCCAAAGACACGGGCTGCCAGGCAAGGCTTGGGAAGATAAAGACACCGCACGGCGAGGTGTCTACGCCGGTCTTCATGCCGGTGGGCACGCAGGCCGCGGTCAAGGCGCTGACGCCGGAACAGGTCCGCGGTCTGGGTGCGGAAATCATCCTCTGCAACACATACCATCTCTACCTGCGGCCGGGGCATCGCCTGATCGCCGACCTCGGCGGACTGCACAGGTTCATGAACTGGCAGGGACCGATCCTCACCGACAGCGGCGGCTTTCAGATATACAGCCTAGGCGCCCTGCGGAAGATTACGGAGGAGGGGACGACCTTTCAATCGCACATCGACGGTTCCCGCCATTTTCTCTGCCCCGAATCGGCGGTGGAGATCCAGGAGGCTTTTGGCAGCGATATCATGATGTGCCTCGATGAATGCATCGCGTATCCTGCCACTCGCGAGGAGGCAGAAAAGGCGCTCGGCAGGACCGCACGCTGGGCGCTGCGCTGTAGAAACAGCCACCGGAGCGAACGACAGGCCCTTTTCGGGATCATCCAGGGCGGCGTCTACCCGGATCTCCGGCGGCGGGGCGTGGAAGAGATCGCGGCGATCGGTTTCGACGGTTACGCCATCGGCGGCCTCAGCGTCGGTGAACCCAAGGAACTTCTGCTTGAGAACCTCGCCGCGACGGCCCCGCTGCTTCCCGAAGATCGGCCGCGCTACCTGATGGGGGTGGGAACGCCGGAAGATCTCGTCGAGGGCGTCTACCACGGGATCGACATGTTCGACTGCGTCATGCCGACCCGAAGCGCCCGGAACGGATTGTTGTTTACAAACGGAGAAAAGGTTGTTATAAAAAACGCCCGTTACCGGGAGGACGGTTCGCCTATTGACAGTACATGTGATTGTTATACCTGTCAAAATTATTCACGAGCCTATCTGCGGCACCTGTATGTGGCCGGTGAGATCCTGGCCATGGTGTTGAATACGATCCACAACCTCCGGTATTATCTGCGTCTCATGGAGCGGATCAGAGAGGCAATCCGGGGGGACCGGTTTCGGGATTTCAGGGATGGTTTCATGCGAGAGCGAACAGTATAATGAAGATAAAAATCACTTTGAGATAAGGGAGGGTTTCACCATGACAGATGTGGCTTATGCGTTGGGAGTTCCCGGAGGAGGAGCCGGCGGCGCCGCCGGCGGCGATTTCAGTTTTATCATCATGATGGGTGTCCTTTTTGCCATCTTTTACTTTCTCCTGATCAGGCCCCAGCAGAAAAAGCAGAAAGAGGTAAAAAATATGATCGCCAATCTGGCGCACGGCGATCTGGTCATGACCTCGGGAGGGATTCAAGGGAAGGTCACGGGTCTGACCGACACAGTCGTGACAATCGAGATCGCCGACAAGGTCAAAATAAAGGTCGCCAGGAACTTTATCGGCGCCGTTCTGCAAAAGGCTTCGAAGGAATAAGGCCGAAAGGGGTAAACCATGTTTAAAAGCATCCGACTCAGGGCCGCCGTGACGATCGTCCTCTGCCTGGCCGCACTCGTCTATCTGGCGCCTACCCTGACACTCGATCTTCCTGACTTCTGGAAGCAATATCTCCCAACCGACAAGATCCATCTCGGACTTGATCTACAGGGGGGGATGCATCTTGTCCTGGAGGTGGAAACCGCCAAGGCTGTGGAAAGCACCTTGGAGCGGACGGTAGGCGATCTGAAGGAAAACCTGATGGACAAGCGGATCCGTTTCAAGCTCCGAGAACGCACCAAAGAGAGGGATACCAGCTTTGAGTTTCCAGACGTCGCCGCGCGTGACGCCTTTGACAAGCTTCTCAAGAGCGACTATCCGGACCTCGAAATCGCGACCTCCGCGACAGCGGAAGGCAAGGGGTCGGTCACCCTGAAGATCAACGACAAACGCGCCGTAGAGATCAAGAAATTGGCCGTTGAACAGAGCCTGGAGACGATCCGAAACCGGGTGGATCAGTTCGGCATCACCGAACCGGAGATCATCCCCCAGGGGATAGACCGGATCATCGTCCAGCTTCCCGGGATCAAGGACACGGCCCGGGCCAAGAGTCTGATCGGCCGGACGGCCCTTCTCGAATTCAAGCTTGTCGACGAAGAGCACAGCCTTGATGAGGCCCTCAAGGGGAACATACCGGAGGGTTCCGTCGTCGCCTATGAATCGCGCACGGATCGAACGTCGGGGCGCAGGTCGCAAAATCCGATTCTTCTCAAAGGCAAGTCGCTCATGGCCGGTGACGCCCTCGAGACCGCCAAGGTCCAGATCGGCGACCGTTTCGGACAGCCGCACGTCTCGATCAAGTTCAACGCCCAGGGGGCAAAGGACTTCGACCGGATCACCGTGGAAAACGTGAAGAAACGCCTGGCGATCATCCTCGACGGCATGGTCCACTCCGCTCCGGTGATCCAGGAGAGGATCTCCGGAGGGCAGGCCCAGATTACCGGTTCCTTCACCATGGAGGAGGCGACCGATCTTGCCATCGTCCTTCGGGCAGGCGCGCTGCCGGCGCCGGTGATCATTCTCGAGGAACGGACGGTTGGTCCTTCCCTCGGCCAGGATTCGATCGACAAGGGAACCTGGGCGAGCATCATCGCGGGCATCCTCATCCTCGTCTTCATGGTCGTCTACTACCGGCTGACCGGCCTGATCGCCGACGTGGCCCTGGCCATGAACATGCTGCTTCTGCTCGGCATCATGGCGGCCTTCAAGGCGACGCTGACGCTGCCCGGCATCGCCGGCATCGTACTGACCATGGGCATGGCCGTCGACGCCAATGTCCTGATCAACGAGCGGATTCGAGAAGAACTCCGCCTGGGGAAAACACCGAGGGCGGCCATCGAGGCCGGTTATACGAAGGCCTTTTTGACCATTTTCGACTCCAATGTGACGACCCTTGTCGCGGCGCTGTTCCTCTTCGGCTTCGGCACGGGTCCGGTCAAGGGTTTCGCCGTCACGCTGACCATCGGCATCGCGGTCAGCATGTTCACCGCGATTGTCGTCACGCGGATCATCTTTGACCACTTCGTCTGGAATCGGAAGATTCAGAAGATCAGCATTTAGGTTTGAGGAAAATACAATGGAAATCATAAAAACGGACACCCATTTCAATTTCGTCAGGTTGATGAAGCCCGCCGTCATTCTGTCGCTCGCCGTCATCGTCATCGGCATTGCCTCCCTGATCTGGCACGGGGGACCCAATTACGGCATCGATTTCGCCGGTGGCTCGCTGATTCAGGTCAAATTCCAGGGAGAACCCGACGCCGATAAGATCAGGGGCGCCCTCAAGCCGATGGGCTTCGAGGGAAGCATCATCCAGAAGTTCGGGCCGCAAGAGGTGATCATCAGAACCGCCGAATCCGGCGCCGATCCCAAGGGGCTGACCTCCC
>MICN01000100.1 GCA_001829875.1 Syntrophus sp. GWC2_56_31 | reverse complement strand
GCATATCGCCGGCGGCGACTACTCTTCGGCCCTCATCGAGATGGCGAGGCTTCGGAAACCGGTGGATGACTTCTTTGATACGGTTCTGGTGATGGCGGAAGATGCAAAGATCCGCTTCAACCGTCTCTCCCTTCTCGATGAGATTTCGACCCTCTTCCTCGATGTGGCTGATTTTTCCAGAATCGTGACCGACGATCAGACCTGATCACTCAAAGGTGGTCATTCACATATCATACGCGCTGCTGCATCACCGTCACCGGAGAAAGACACGATGGACGAGATCAAGAACAAAGAGTATGCGGAACTCGAAGAGAAGCTCCAACTCCGCAAGGCCCTGGTCGATATCACCAATCGGATCCACGCCGCACAGAATATCAAGCAGATTCTCGTTGATCTGAAGGACGGGATACTGAACCTCTTCAGCGCCCATTCCATCACCATTTACGTGGTCGACCGATCGCGCAACGAGATCTACTCCCTGCTGCTCATCGGCGCCCAGGTCAAAGAAATCCGCGTCCCGATCAACAACCGAAGCATCGCCGGGTATGTGGCCAATGCCGGCCAGATTGTCAACATCGCCGATGCCTATGATGCCGCCGAGCTGAAGGCGATCGATCAGGGGCTGACTTTTGACCAAAGATGGGACAAGAAGTCCGGATTCCGGACGAGACAGATCCTGGCCGCTCCGATCTTCTATAACAAAATTCTCATGGGAGTCGTTCAGATTCTTAACAAAAAGACGGGCATCGACAAATTTTCCGAGGATGAAAAGGGTTTTCTCCAGGAAATCTCCGATGTCCTGGGGGTCGCCTTCTTCAACCAGGGAAGGTATGCCCGTAAACGGAAGACCCGCTTCGATTACCTGATCAACCGCGACCTCCTAAAAGAGGAGGATCTGGACAGGGCCTGGGATGACTCCCGCGAAGCAAAGGAAACCATCGAAGATTTTATAATGAAACAGTACAAGATCTCCCGGGAGGATCTCGGTCGCTCTTTTGAGGAGTTCTATAACTGCAAATTCATCACATACTCGGACAGAATCGCCATCCCGGGCGACCTGCTCAGCAGCCTCAATAAGGAGTATCTCCGCCGTGAGCTCTGGGTCCCACTGGAGAAGAAGGACGGCGTCATCGATGTCATCGTGGACGATCCCAACAACATCATCAAACGGGACATGATCGAAAACCTCTTGAAGACGAAGTCCGTCCACTACGACGTTGCGCTTCCGGAGGACATCATCAAATACATCAACCACTTCTATCTATCTCCCGATGACGACTCCACCATCATCGATATCCTCGGAAAGTTCGACGTCGAGGAGGAGCCCCTCGATGAGGACGAGGATGTGGTTACGGAATCGGACAGCGTGATCATGCAGCTCGTCAACAAGATCATCCTCGATGCCAAGGCCAAACGCGCCTCCGATATTCACATCGAACCCAACGTGGGAAAGAAGAATCTCGAGGTCCGCTACCGGGTAGACGGCGACTGCGCCCTGTACCAAACCCTCCCTTACAGTTACCGCGCGGCGGTCGTCTCCCGCATAAAGATCATGTCGAATCTCGACATCACCATCAAGCGACTTCCCCAAGACGGCAAAATCAAGTTCCGCAGACCAGGCAGCGAGGAGATCGAACTCCGTGTGGCCACCATCCCGACCCAGGGAGGGGTGGAGGATGTCGTGATGAGGATCCTTGCCCAGGGGGGTACGACCTTGCCTCTGACCGCCATGGGGATGTCGGCGCGCAACGAAAAAGAGCTGCGCGCCATCCTGAGTAAACCGTACGGGATGATCCTCGTCGTAGGCCCTACCGGTTCGGGAAAGACAACCACACTGCACGCCGCCCTCCACGAGATCAATCGACCCGACCGGAAAATCTGGACGGCGGAGGACCCTGTCGAGATCACCCAGTACGGACTCCGCCAGGTCCAGGTCCAGTCGAAGATCGGCTTCGACTTTGCTGCCGCCATGCGCGCCTTCCTCCGGGCTGACCCCGATGTGATCATGGTGGGCGAGATGCGCGATTTCGAAACCGCCAAGATCGGCGTCGAGGCGTCGCTAACGGGCCATCTCGTTCTCAGCACGCTCCATACAAACAGCGCCCCCGAGACGATCGTCCGCCTCCTCGACATGGGGATCGATCCGCTCAATTTTGCCGACGCCCTTCTGGGCATCCTCGCCCAGCGTCTCATCCGGACCCTCTGCAAGAAGTGCCGGGAGGCGTACCATCCCGACCGGTTAGAGTTCGATGAGATGGTGCAGGACTACGGCGAAGAGCCCTTCCGGAAGCTGAACATCTCCTACGACGACAAGTTTATGCTCTACCGGCCAAAGGGATGCAATGCCTGCGATAAGACGGGGTATAAGGGCCGGATGGGAATCCACGAACTCATCGTCGCTACGGACGGTATCAAGCGTCTGATCCAGAAGCACGAAACGGTGGAAGTGATGCGGGACCTGGCGATGGAGGAAGGGATGACGACCCTCCTGCAGGACGGCATCTACAAGTCGATCCAGGGTGTCACCGACTTCAAACAGGTCAGGCGGGTCTGCATTAAATAGCAACGGGCTGTTGAAAAACACCCATCTGCCGCGTTTCCCTCACCCTTCGCCGTTCAACGTACAAACAAGTACGCCTCACGGCTCAGGATTTCGGGGGCCTTGCATCTGGGCGTTTTTGAACAGCCCGCATGATCGGTAAGGTTGAAGCCGCTAATTTGATACCGGTGGCTTCAGGGCGTGATCGATATCGGTGATGACCCGCACGGAGAGCTGCGACATCGCCCGGCTCATGGCTTCCGCGAGGCCTGCCGACCCCTGCTGTGCGAAAAGCGCCTCGCAACGATACGTCTTCTGGAAAACCACCCGACGGGAGACATCCCGGGAGGAGAGGTCGAGAAGGGCCACCACCGCGACCAGGAGCGCCTTTCGGCTTTTCCCATCGTCCACTTCGAGGAATTCCTCCACCCCTCCTTCCAGAAGAAAGCGGGTCTCCTCTATATTGCGTGCGGAGAGGACTGCCCTGAAAAGGCCGGCATGCCGGAGATCGCGTTTGAGAAAGTCCGTGACCATATCCCCCGGAGCGACCCTCCAGCGTTGTTCATGGTAGGCGTCCCGTCGGAAAGGCTCCTTGCTGAACAACATCGACGGACCGATATAGGGGCGGTCGACCGAGAACCGCCCGACCTTGAGCAGAGCTTCTGTCCGGGAGATGTTCCCCACCCGGGGCGGAGGGTATTCGAGCGAGTACTTCCTCACCAGGGGCGGCGGCACTGTTCCCCCCAGGCAACCGGCCAGTAGCGCGATCCACAGGATGAGTCCCAAACGCATCGGCATGATGTTACCTCCCCTTTTTTTCCCGAATGTGAAGCTCCCCGCCCACAGGGCGGGGCTTCCTGGTAAGGAAACGGCGATTTTTTATTGCGCCCCTTTTCCCCGCTCTCAGGGAGGGGCTTGCGGGCTGCGCTCCCGGTCGCGGACAGGCCGGCTGAAGAGCAGTTCCGATGGATTCTCCCTGAGACTCTCGATAAGCATCCGGAGGCTCTCTACCGCCTGGCGGATATCGTCGGTTGTTGACTCGATATCGGAGGCGACCGCTTTCGTCCGGCGGTCCACCCTCTCGATCAGGCGTTTCGACTTACCGGCGATCTCCGCGGTTTTCAGATCCGCGACCTCCTTGCCGATGGCTGCGATAAGCTTCCGGATCTCGGCAATCCCCTCTCTGGTCTCCCCGACCCCCTGTCGGGCTTCGCCCAGTCCCTGTCTCGTTTCACCGATCCCCAGCCTGGCTTCATCAAGTCCATGTTCGAGGGCCGAGAGTATCGAATCCACCTTCCCTTCGGCCAGGATCCGGTCGATCCGCTGCAGGTTTCGATCCAAAGCGGCTGTCGTCGAATCGAGATTCTTGAGGATATCCGCCATCTCGCGGCCGGTGAGAAAGGTCTCCATTGCCCTCGATGTCGCTTTGAGCTGGTCGGAGACGCCTGCAAGATCCGCCTGGGCAATCCGGTCCATTATCCGATCGACGCTCGAGAGCATCTGTTTGGTCTGGGAAGGCTGCGAGGGGATCACCGGATAGAGGGTCGCCATCCCGGCCGGGGGAACAAAGAGGGGATCGTCCGGCTGCCGGCGGTCGAGTTCGACAAAAACGATCCCCGTGATCCCCGCGGCCTTGAGTTGCGTCACGATACTGCGTTCGATGTCGCCTTCCAGGTTGATCTTGATGACCACCTCCACCAGCCGTTGGTCCGGTGCAACGCCGATCCGCTCTACAGACCCGACATCCACGCCTCGGTATTTGACCCGGGAATCGACCTGCAACCCCTGGACGGATTCGTCGAAATAGGTCACATAGCGTGCCCCCTTCTGGAAATACTTCGCAGCCCCCAGCCAGACAATGACCGCCACGCCGATAAGGACTCCCACGATTACAAAAAGACCGACCATGAATCGGGATTGTCTTTTCGCCATTGAGATCACCCTTTCCCCTGCCCCGCGTCCGTTCGGAAGAGAAAATTCCTGACCCGCGGATCGGTCGTTGAGAACCGGAGTTCCTCCGGCGCACCCGTCGCTATGATCCCCTTTTCGCCCCGGTCGATCAGCATCACCCTGTCGGCCAGGCGCAGGACCAGTTCGACCTGGTGGCTGACGATGACGATTGTCGTGCCGAGTCCGACATTGATTTCCCGGATCAGGATCTCCAGTTCCGCCGTGTTGACCGGGTCAAGGCCCGCCGAAGGTTCGTCAAAGAAGAGGATCTGCGGATCGAGGACCATCGCCCTTGCGAGCCCGCCCCGTTTCCTCATGCCACCCGACAGTTCGGCCGGGTAGTAATTCTCGTACCCTCCCAGATTGACCATCGCGAGTTTCATCCGGACGATGAGCTGCACGGTGTCTTGCGACAGTCCGGTCAACCCGCCGAGAGGCAGGCCGACGTTCTCTCCGAGGGTCATCGACGCCAGGAGGGCATCGGACTGGAAAAGGACGCCGATTTCCTTCCGGATCGAGTTGAGTTCCCTGTCCCCCGCGGCGCCGATATTCATCCCCCCGACAAGCACTTTTCCGGCGGCGGGCCGGAGCAGGCCGATCATATGTTTGAGCAGCGTGGACTTCCCGCAGCCGCTTCCCCCGACGATGCAGAATATCTCGCCCCGGCGCACCTCGAAGTCGATGTTTTCCAGAATCGTTTCTTCGCCGAAACTCGCGGTGAGCCCCTCCACAGCGATGATTGGTTTACCTGTTTCTATCCGACTGCATACTTTCGATTCCACCTTGTCCACTCTCAACCCACATAATGGAGAACCACGGCAAACACCGAATCCACGATTACGATCAGCAGGATGGACGTGACGACCGCCGATGTCGTCGCGGCGCCCACCGCTTCTACCCCGCCTCTGACCTGGAATCCCCGTTGGCAACCGATCCAGGCGATGACGAAGGCGAAAACCAGCGCTTTGAGCATGCTGGACAGAAGGTAGAAGAGGGTGATGGTCCGCTGACTTTCCTGGAGGTAGGTGTACGGCGTCAGATCGAGCCCCGTCACCCCCACGATCAGCCCGCCGGCGATTCCGAAAAGATCGGCGTACAGTGTAAGGATGGGCAGGACCAGCACCGTGGCGATAAGCTTGGGGACCGCCAGAAACCGGATCGGGTCAATGCCCATCGTCACCAGAGCGTCCACCTCATCGTTGATCCTCATGGTGCCGATCTCCGCGGCGTATGCCGAGGCTGAACGGCCTGCCACGAGGATCGCCGTCATGATCGGACCGAGTTCGCGGACGATGGCCAAAGAAACAAGCGAGGCCACATAGATATTCGCCCCGAACTGTTTCAACTGGAGCGAGGACATGAAGGCGATAATGAGGCCTATGAGGAAGCTGATCAGGGCGACAATCGGAAATCCCTCCGCTCCCGTGCGTCGCATGGTGAAGAGGACATCCCCCCATCGCACCTCGCCGGGATGGCGGGCAAGATGGACCAGCGCCGCAATGAGATCGCCCAGGAAGGTCATCAGCGTCTTGAAATCGCTGTAGAACTTGACGCCGGCATCGCCTGCCGCCTCCATGAGGCCTGTGGGAGCCTTTTCACCGCGGAGTGTCGGCATCGACAGCCCCTGCCGGTCGATCAACCCCATGATTCCCCTGGTCCGGTCGGGGAGATGAAGCGTGACGCAGGCGCCGCCCTCCCGGCGGATCTTTTCCTCGAATCGGAACAGGGTCAGGACACCGGCGCTGTCCATGTAGGAGACATCCGCCAGGTCGATCTTTACCACCCCGGCCGTCCTGCCGGCCGACGCGTTTTCCATCTCGGCGAGCAGCCGATCCGCGTCGTCCAGAGACACCCGCCCCGAGAGGGAAAGGACCAGTTGGTCGCTCTCTGCCGATTGCGTTTGAAGGACATAACCCGGCTGTGAGGTCTTTATTCCCATCGAGACGCCTTGTTACCTCTGCTAGAGCCTCTCCTTCCACTCACCAAGACGCCGCATGGCATCGAGAGGCGTCAGATTCAACAGGTCCAGATCCTTGAGCTCCCCCATAATCGCCTCCTTCTGATCCGCAAAGAGGCTGAGCTGATTGGCGTTTTTCTGTGTCGTCTTTTTTCCCCGGGCGATCTTCGGCATTCCGACCTCGTCGAGTTCGCCCTGTTCCATATTCCGGAGGATCTCCATCGCCCGCGTGACCACCTCTCCGGGGACCCCGGCGATCCGCGCCACCTGGATGCCATAGCTCCGGTTCGTCCCCCCCTCCATGATCTTCCGGAGAAAAATGATTCGATCCCCCCACTCCCGTACGGCAATGTTGAAATTCCTCACTCCCCCCTTCGTGACGGCAAGCTCCGTGAGCTCGTGATAATGGGTCGCGAAGAGGGTCCTTGCCCCGAGCATGGGGGCGTCGTGGATATATTCCGCCGCCGCCCAGGCGATGCTGAGGCCGTCGAAGGTGCTCGTCCCCCGACCCACCTCGTCCAGGATGATGAGGCTCCGCTTCGTCGCGTGTTGGAGTATATTGGCCACCTCGGTCATCTCCACCATGAATGTGCTCTGCCCTTTGGCGAGGCTGTCTGCGGCGCCGATCCGGGTGAAGATCCGGTCGGCCACTCCGATCCGTGCCTGCGCGGCGGGGACGAAGCTCCCCATTTGGGCCATGAGGACGATCAAAGCAATCTGCCGGATAAAAGTGGATTTGCCGGCCATGTTGGGGCCGGTGATGATGAGAAAACGGTTCTTGTCGAGATCGAGCAGGACATCGTTGGGAACGAATCCCGCCCCCTCGGTCATCCGTTCCACAACGGGATGGCGACCATCGGTGATCTCGATGGCATCCTCCCCGTCGACCACGGGACGGCAATAGTTGTTTCTTTCGGCAACCTCGGCAAGCGACGCAAGCGCGTCGAGATCGGCGATCCGGGAAGCCGTCTCCTGAATCCTCCGGATCTCAGCGGCAATCCGACCCCTGATCTCGATAAAAAGGTCGTATTCCCTTGCCTGCTGTCGCTCCTCCGCATGAAGGACCGTCTCCTCGTATCCCTTCAGTTCCTCGTTGATGTACCGCTCCGCATTGACCAACGTCTGCTTCCGGATATAGTCCGGGGGAACCAGTCGGGCGTTCGCCTTCGTGACCTCGATAAAATACCCGAAGACGCTGTTGAAGCCCACTTTCAAAGAGTTGATCTTCGTCCGTTGTCGTTCCCTTTCCTCCAGGGCGGCGATCCACTGCCTCCCGTTGCGCATCACCGAAATCAGACGGTCCAGCTCCGGGTCATAACCCTCCCGGATGATCCCTCCCTCGCGAATGGTGAGCGGCGGAACCGCGACGATCGCCTTTTCGATCAGCTCCCTGACATCCGTCAATGCATCGATCCCGCCATGTATCGCCGTCATGAGCGGCGATTCGCTCTCCCTGAGCGAGTCGCGAATCTCGGGCAGGACCAGCAGAGACGCGCCCAGCGATGCAAGGTCGCGGCCGTTGGCCAGTCCCACGGCGATCCGGCTGCCCAGGCGCTCCAGGTCATAAACGGACTTGAGCATCCCCCGCAGGAATTCCCGGAGAAGATGGCGCTCCCTGATCTCGGAAACGGCCGCCAGACGCTCCCTGATCCGGACCGGGTCGCGGAGCGGATAGTTAAGCCATCGGCGGAGCCTTCGCCCCCCCATCGAGGTGACCGTCTGATCGAGAACGTGAAAAAGCGACCCCTTCTTTTTCCCCTCGGCGATCGTTTCGAAGAGTTCGAGATTACGCTTGGCGATTTCGTCCAGGATCAGATTGGCGCCGCTTTCGTACCAGGTCAGGTCGTTGATATGCGAAAGGGAGTCCTTCTGCGTCTCGGCCATATACGCGAGGACGGCGCCGGCGGCCCCCGCCGCCGCCGGATGGCTTTCCATTGCCAATTCCTCGATCTTCCCCAACGGGAAATGATTCCGGAGGCGTATACCGGCCGCTTCGGAAGCGAACGTATCCGGCGGGAGACGGCCGATCCGGCAGCGTTCCCCCTCACCGGCGATCGCCCGGATGAGGTCTATGTCGCCAAAACCCTCCGAAATGAGGAGCTCACGAATTTCCATTCCGGCGATCTCGGCAAGGAAGAACTCGCGGTCCCTGGCCTCGGTCACCATGAACTCCCCGGTGGAGATATCGGCGCAGGCGAGGCCGAAGCGCCCGTCCCTGATGACCATTGCCGCGAGGAAGTTGTTCTCCTTGGCCCGAAGATTCTCGGCGTCGAGGACAAGGCCGGGGGTCACCACCCGCACCACCTCGCGCCTCACCACCCCCTTTGCGAGCTTCGGATCCTCGACCTGCTCGCAGATGGCCACCTTGTACCCCTTTTCGATGAGCTTCGCGATATAGGGGGAAACGGCATGATAGGGGAAACCGCAGAGGGGGATGGCGTCGGCGCTGTTCTTGTTGCGCGATGTGAGGGTGATCTCAAGAATCTTCGAGGCGGTCACGGCGTCCTCGAAGAACATTTCGTAGAAGTCGCCCATCCGGAAAAAGAGGATGCAGTCGGGGTAACGCTCCTTCATCTCCGCATACTGACGCATGGCGGGGGTCAGGTCGTTCACTCCCATCGCCCCCCTCTCTTTTGCAGATCGATGTAAGACGACCGCTCTACCTTTCCCCGCCCGCCGATAAAGGCGTTCAGCAGCCAGCTCACCGAACCGATGATCAGGGCGCCGATCACCGCGGTCCAGAAGCCATACACCTCAAAGCCTGTAATGACTTCGGAAGCGATTTTCAACATCAGTGCATTGATGAGGAAGGTGAATATGCCTAGCGTCAGGATGTTGATGGGCAATGTCAGGAGGATCAGAAGGGGGCGGAAAAAAGCGTTTAATATCCCCAGCGCGGCCGCCGCCAGAAAAGCCGGCAGCAGGCCGGTCACGCGGATGCCATCCAGAAGCCAGGAAGCAACAAGAACCGCCACAGTCAGGACCAGCCAGCGAAATAAAACTCCGCGCATCATCATCCTCCTCGAATCGATTCAGACGAAAGGCGTAAACCGATCGCTCTTGGCGCCGCAGACCGGACAGATGTCCGGGCAAAGGCCGTCCGCGACATAACCGCAAACCATGCAGACATGATAGGTCGTCTCCCGCTCCTCCATCATGTGGCTCATCGCCTCCTTGTAGAGTTTCGCGTGCGTCTCCTCCACATCCTTGCTCTGAGAGAACTGGAGGAGAGCCGCCTGGTTCCCCTCCGCTTCGGCCCTTTTTATAAACTCTCCGTACGCAACCTCCGCCACCCGCTGCTCCGCCTCGAAGCTCGCCGCAAGGTTCTCCTCGGTCGATTTGATCTCCCGAAGGACCTTGAGCGCCCTGGCTCCGTGGATCTCTTCGGAGCGGGCGATCACCCGAAAGAGCTTCGCAATCTGCGGGTATCCTTCCTCTTCCGCCTTTTCCGCGTAGACCTTCAGGCGCAAGGCCGCCTTGGCTTCGCCTGCATACGCCTGCTGCAACGCATCTCTTGTATCGGCCATCCTCTCACCCCCTCGCAAGTTAGAAATCAGGTTATTCGGGGTTGAAATCTTCCTTCGCCGCACCGCAGACCGGACAGACCCAGTCGTCGGGAAGGTCCTCGAAAGAAACCCCCTTGCGGACGCCGTTATCGGGATCTCCCTGCGCGGGATCATACACATAACCGCAGATGCTGCATACATATCTTCCCATGTTTTTTACCTCCTTCTTTCTTTAATCATTTTGTTACCACCGCCATGCCTATGGCGAAAGCGCGAAGATTGGCTTCAACCCGGGAAGCCGGCATTCCCTCCCGAATGACCGTCTCAAAAACCCCCTGGTCGACGGGCAGCACTCCCAGCCCCGCGACAGCGCCTATCATGACGATGTTCCCAAGGATGGGATTGCCCAGTTTCACCGCCTCGTCCGTCGCATCAAGAAAGAACGACAGTGCCGAGAGCGATCTCACCGCCTCGCGTATCTTTTCCGGCGCCGGGTATTCGGCTTCCCCCGTGATCACGCCGACGGGATAAATCGGCCGCATATTCACGAGGACCTTCACGGCGGGGTTTCCATAGTCGGCAAGCACCCGCAGCGCTTCGACCGGCTCGATGGCAACAATCAGATCCGCCCTTCCCTTCGGGATCTGCGGGCTCCAGACCTTTGCCGCCGAAACACGGATATGGCTCATGACCGACCCGCCGCGCTGCGACATCCCGAACGTCTCTCCGATCGTCACCCGATAGCCCGTCCTAACCAGCATACCCGAGAAGACCCTCGAGGCCAAGACGTTCCCCTGCCCCCCTACCCCGGTGATGATGATATTGTAGGGGTCTTTTACCAATAACTGCTTCGTCATGGAACTTGCGCCTCCTCGCAGCGAATGGCTTCGGCCGGGCAGATCCCCGCGCAGACGCCGCATCCGGCGCAGATGACCTCATCGATCCGCGCCTTCCCCTTCTCCCGATCCCAGAGAAGCCCCGGACAACGGAAGATCCTTGTGCATAGACGGTTGCATCCGCAGGCGTCCCCCCGACAGAGATGCTCGTCCACCCGCACGAGATACTGTTTCTTTCCTTTCTTTTCAGGTGAAAGGGCGCAGGACTGCTTCAGGATCAGCACTTTTACGCCGCCCCTCTCCTCCATAAGGCGATTCAGTGTTTCCCGCGTTTGGCGCAGGGCGAAGGGGTCTCCGCTAACTACCTTCACTCCCATCGACCCGCAGATGGCGGCGATATCGACCATCGGGACGGCTTCCCCCATGGCATTGACCGCGAGACCCGGGTGAGACTGGAATCCCGTCATTGCCGTTCCGCTGTTGTCTAAAACGATAAAGATGACGTTCGCATTCTGATGGACGGCGTTGATAAGCGCGGGAATGGCCGCATGGTAGAAGGTCGAATCGCCGCAGACAGCCAGGACCGGCTGGTCCATGCCGAATGATCCCAGTTTACCGAATCCGGAGGCAAGCCCTATCCCCGATCCCATCGCGTGAAGGGTCTTGGCGGTATGAAAACCGGCTGCTTGAAAGAGGACCGCCATCGCATAGCAGCCGATGTCGCCGCAGACAAACCCGTTGCGGCCGTCGCGCTGCAGCGCCTCGCGGATGCTCCAGTAAGTCGCGCGATGGGGACATCCGGGGCAGAAGGTCTGCTCGCGCTGTGGGACAACACCGGCAAGACTCCGGAGCTTTTCGTTATAGACCGCCGGAAACGTCGCAGGTGCGATTCCCAGAATCCTCCCAATGGCGGCAGCCACAAGGTCGGGATTGAGTTCGCCTGTCATCGGCAGTGTCCCGTCGTTCTTGCCGTAAAAGGTCTTGATGCCGATTTCCCGCGCCTGCTCGGCGGCGAGGATTTTGACCTGCTCCTCGAGGAACGGGAGGACCTCCTCGACAATCAGGACCTTTTCGGTCGTAGTGAGGTGCTTTTTCACATATGCAGGCGGGATGGGCCATGTCGTCCCGAGCTTGAGGATGCCCACCCGGCCTTCGGCCCCGAGCAGCGAGACGGCCTCATCGCTGTATAGCCGGCAGGCGCTGCTCGTGATGATGAGGAGCTCGGGTCGCTCGGGTCCGGTATAGGCGTTGAAGGGGCTCGTCTCGAAGATCGCCGCCGCCTTCCGAATCTTCTCCTGCTGAAGGCGGTGCTTCTCGACCACGGGGGCGCTGATCACCGGTCCCCGCTCGGGATCTGAAATCTTCCCGTCGCAGAGGAATTCGCCCTTCCCTCCGGGTTGCGGCAGCGCCCCGAGGACGACATTCCCGCTGGCATGGGACATCCGGGTCACGCTGCGGACCATGACGATGTTCCGGATCTCTTCCGACAGTGTGAAGGCCCAGGGCATCATCTCCTTCGCCTCCTGGAAGTCCGCCGGTTCAAGGAGTGGGATTTCCATGAGCCGCGCAAAATGGCGGGATTCCCCTTCGTTGACGCTTGAGAGGGCCCCCGGATCATCGCAGGTGACCAGGAGCATCCCTCCCCTTGTCCCCGATCCGGTCAGGTGGAGAAGAAAGTCGGAGGCCACATTGACGCCGTTCTGTTTCATGACGCACATCGACCGGAGCCCCGAAAAGGAGGCTGCCGCAGCGACCTCCATGGCTACCTTTTCATTTGCGGACCATTCCACATAGAGCTTCCCCGGCTCGGCAAAGCGGGAAAGGGTCTCAATGATCTCCGATGAAGGCGTGCCCGGATAACCGGCGGCCACCTGCACCCCGGCTTCCAGGGCGCCGCGGGCAATGGCCTCGTTACCCATAAGAAGGACCTCGGCCCCTTCCCTTTGCTGCTTGTCGATCGACATTCGCTCCTCCGCCTCAGACTTTTACGGGCGATTCATCCCGCCTGTCCCATCTTATCAACAACACTTCTCGGACCGGAGGGATGGCTCGCCGCCGCTCTTTTTTTATTCACGGAGGCGGCTTTCAGTTTATCGAGGTTTCCCGCCGGAACCTCCCTGAATTCGAGAACCCCCTTGCTGCGTGCCAGCTCCAGAAGATCGCTTCCTCGCTTGGTCCGCACGACAACCTGGTTCCAGAAGCGGGCCGTATCCCAGCCCTCCGGAAGACGGGCCGACCCCACGGAGAGATCGCTGAATTCAGCTGTCATATCGCCGCAGTAACGACAGGATTCCCGTACACAGGAATTGACCTCGTCGAGAGAAACCCGAACGGTTCCTTTTTTGGTGTACACCTCGAGGGTGTGGTATCGACTGGGCGGGATATCCATCCCGGTTATCGCGGCAATATCCATTTTCTTTTCGAGGAGGGCGGTGAGGTTCCGCCAGGAGAGGGCCCACCCACAGAAAAGACCCACAACGAGCTGGAGTTTCTCGATTCCACTCTGCGTGTCCTTTACAGTCTGGGTGCGCATCTTGGCGAGGGCCAGCGCCTGGCAGGGAGTCGCCACAACGCCGATCCGACGACAATCCGTGCGGTTCACACGGTTGAACTCGGCGACAGTCGGAGAAACGACAAAACGGCTCTTTCCCTGCCCGACGGCAATTTCGGGATCGCTGACGGTGACGGCTTGGGGAAGCAATCCCTCCCCTTCCCCGGCGAGAACGGCGGCATCGATCAATCCCTCCCGGAGGGCCAGCGCAATCAGGGTGGATACGGTTCCGCCGTGCTGAGCCCGGCGTCGGATTTTCTCGTCCGCAGCCCTTGTGATGAAGAATCCGCCGACCGCCCCGATCTCCGGCGTCAGATCGTCGCCGACATCACACGCCTCTTGCAGGGTATTCAGGTCCGCCGGGGTCCGCGGACAGAAGTCGTAACACCTCCCCCGTGTCAGATCGCAATGGTGGAGTGTCACTATTCTGTCGCGGTAGACCGCCTGGTACGGACAGAGGTTGACGCAGGCCCCGCAGCCCGTGCACAGGCCGGTTTTTAGGACCGCATCCTCCAGCTCCTTTTGTCCCCCCGGAGTGCTTTCCTTTTCCGCGAGCTCTTTGCTTCTCTGGTTTCCCTTCATATCGTATCTCAACCCCCGGATGATGAATCCCGTGAAAAAATGGTCCTTCCCGAATCTTCAATTTCTATTGTAACACGAGCGGGCGATTCCCTGTCAACCTATAAATCGCGGAAAAAAAAGAAGCCTCTATTTTCGCCGGACGTCAAGACTTGTATTGACAATCTCTGTTTCTTATACTATGAAGGCCCTCCGAAACCGATTTTCCCCAGTAGCTCAGTCGGTAGAGCAGATGGCTGTTAACCATCGGGTCCGTGGTTCGAGTCCGCGCTGGGGAGCCAAATAAAAATAGGGGGTTAGCCTGATCGAGGTTAGCCCCCCGTTTCTTTGCATGGAAGTATTTGCCACTATTTTGCCACTATTGAAATTTTCTCCCCACAAAAACCCCAGGGACTCCGCCCCAGGGTTTCTGTCCTACGCCGGATGATCCGGTTTCACTTCATGCCATGCCAGATGATACTGATCTTGTCTCCGGGTGTCCTATTTCATAGTCATCGTTGCGCCGTCCCTCCCTCGTATGGGTGTCATTACAAGGGAGAGGGCATCATCTCCGGCAGTGATCGCCCGTCCCGGGGCATCCTCGCGATTTCTTCGCGGCTTCTGTGGCCTTTGCCGAGGAGATCGGGGGGCAAAGATCGGGGTGGCCTCGGTGGTCACACGTGACCCCTGTCAGTAGGTACGACATAAATTCGCAAAGGTTTTTCTGCAATAGCGAGCAATGGCCGTAAGGTAGATGGACATCCTTGGAGCGTTTAGCTACTCCTACCATGGAAGTGTTGGATGCTATTCTTGGGCTTACTATTTCGCAGCCCGAAGCCACGATCTGCCCATCCCCCTGCTTCCTGCATGTCCCAACGAGATCGTTGATTTTAGGCCATCACGATCTTTCATTGCTTCCACGCTGATCATGGAATGAGTGCGTCAGGTTTCTGTGAAGGCATGTGTCGCATTCATAAAGAAGAAGGGTTAAGCATTAAGGCAAGACATCGGACAAAATGACGTTCTCTTTTTTACCAACTTTCTTTTAGTAATCAGCAGGGATTTCATCAGAAAAACAGAGATGTTGCCGGCAGCGACAACACCTACAAGTCATCAAAATCGTTTCAGTAGAAAATCGACTATTACCACTTGAAAAGCCTCACTGTAATATTCCTTGACAAGGTATCATAATGGGGTTAGTGGCTTAGTATATTTTGGATCTTTAACGTATTATATGTGTTTTTGAACAGCTGTAACCTGGGGGGGGGTATGGCATGATCATCTAAAGCCCTGTTTCTCGAACAATGAAGCAGGGCTTTAGTTTTTTGTGGGGGTCTTATACGGCAAAATCGCCGTGTTTAGGTTTTTATCAGAATCCATATATACATTGATGGCTCGGACGCTACGCGCCGAGCCATCGACGCTGCGAATTGCCATCCGCAGCGTCGTTAGGAGGACATGATGAAATCTACCTTTACGTACGACATTGAAAAGAAACTTACCGCCCCCGAAGGTGGTGTTCTTGCGGGTATAAATGTAATCATCGAAATTGACCCGCCATCAGCAGGATGCCTCATATATGGCGAAGATGCTGACGGTAACATCACTTATGTCCAAGTTCAGGGCGCACGGTCAGAAATTGAACTTCCTTTCCGAGAGCCAAAGGTGTTTGTGAAATATCTGCTCGGGTTGGAACACATAAAAATTTACACTGCCGGCTACACGCCGAAACTGTAGTAACGCCGTTGATTGTTGTTCTGTCATCCTCTATATGAACTTCAACGATTTTTGGCTTTTAGTAATTCGGACGTCGGTGCTTATAAAGGAACGAAGATTATGTCGAAAAGTAAAGTTGAAAAAGGAACCATTGAATCATTTAACCAATCGCGTCAAAGGTGTATCTCGCATTTACGCTCACTGTCTTCTATTCAGTTTTCTCGAGATTGCATCGAAATCATTGTTCAAGGATGGAGTGAGATACCTTTTAATATAAATGCGGCTTTACACAATAGCTGTGCAGTCGCGTACGCACGACCTTTCATCAATTCAAAAACAAAAAAAGGAGAAGTCCGATATCCAATAAAATTTTTGAAGGGTGTACAAAATTTTGACAATAAATTGCATAAGCATATAATAGACTTACGAAATAGACTTATTGCTCATGCCGATCATAACGTATTCCGTTCTAAAATGTTTACACAAATGATTGGCGATGAGAAACTAATATTAGAAGTTGGAATAAACGTGAAACAAATTTTTGGTATTAGTTCATTAAAATTAGCAAAACGATATTTAGAGCATATTGAGGCAGTTAAAACTGGTATTGAAATAAATTTATCTAATGAATGTAAGGAATTGACTTCAGAAGCTAAAAGGTTTCCCTTGGAATTTGAAAAGTCCCACAATATCCCGGTGCAAGTCCAAAAAATAAATGCGACTACGGAGAATAAATTATTACCGAAACCGATTGGTCCATCTGCAGAAGTTTCAGATCCTATTCTTCCTCCTAATTTTTCGGAATATAGGTATCAAACGATGACACACAAATTTCCTTTTGTTGAAAATGGCACCTATAAATTCCACGAGAACGGTGTAGAAAAAGAAATTATCTTTGAAATTAGTTAAAAATACTGACAGCCACTATTTCTCTAATGATTATAGAAAGCAATCTTCTGATTTTTCTTCACTCTTGATTTTATCGACTACAGGAAGGGAACGATACCCTCTCCCGCCAAAAATGTCACGCCGAAAAATCAGCAACTTTCACCCCGTTATCAATGGGGCCGGCCGTGATAAAATATCAATGAAGCCGTACACCTGCCACCTACAACTGTGCAGCAGTCGTCATTCATCAAAGCTGAGGATAACGGAAAGTAATGTTCGATTTCTCATGAAATCTCGGCGAGAGCTTTTTCCGTCCTTGTCACCCAGCCGTCGGCCCCGCATTCCCGGAAGAGATCGAGGGCCTTGGTCAGTTGTTCTTTGGCCCCTTGAATGTCTCCTTTCTTCTTGAAGAAGTCGGCATAGAGTTCGTAGTCACGGGCCAGGTTCCATCTCATGCCGTTCCTTGTATCCGCATCAATGGCTTCTCTAATCCAAACCTCTGCTTCTTCCATGCCTGCCTGCCCACTTAGCATGAATGCTTGCGCCAGATAATATCTTCCCAATCCCTCAGTAGTCTTAACTTTAGTCTCACGGACATAATTCCGAAACTCATCGAGATTGATTTGGTGTCTACCATTTATCAAATCAACTCTGGCACTTGCTATCTTAAGTATGTTTCGCCACGACGGCAAAAATTCTGCCTGATCCATAATAATGATAGCCCTTTTGAAACATCCTTGAGATTCTTCATACTGCCCCTTAGTAAACAATACATCAGCTAATAGGGATAATGCAAAACTACTCAAAACATAACCTATACTTTCCCCAAGGGCGGCGCCTTTTCTTAGATGGTGCTCTGCCTCATCTATAAGTCCTTTTGTATAGCAAGAACATCCATACGCAGTATAAGTCTCTGTCTTGGAAAACACGTCCCCACTTTCCTCTGCAAGGCGGAGCCCCTCATGAGATGTTTGGCAAGCGAGTCCCACGTTTCCCTGTCTATTATATATAGTCAGGGCGAGGCAACCCTTCATTATGGCTATCCCCCAGAGGACATTAACAGATAGATTGATGTCCAAGGCACGCTTCAGGTGGGGCAGGGCCTTATCAAATTCACAATTATCGGCATAAACGTGACCGAGCCAATGGCTTGCCGTCCATATCGCCATAAAGTCGTTCACCTCTTCTGCAAGTTTAAGTGCTTTTTCCAAATAATCGGTTGCTAATGCAAAGTCTTCTATACAACAATAATAGTAAACCCCGAATATGGAATATATCTGGGCAATTCTTTTTTTATTGTCATGCTTCAATGCAATACCTAATATGGGTTCGACTGCGTTCTTTGCCTCTACAGGTAACACGGCTTGAACATAGTAGTTGCCAAGCCCGACACGTGCATCCAGGAGCATCTTTTCCATATTATCTTCTTGAGGGAGCCGCTCAATAGCTTCGACCCGCTTTTTTGTATAAATGATCGCATCTTGCAAAGAAACCCTCTTTTCCGCCCTTCTTGCCGCCAATCTGGCGTATTCAGCCCCCTTGAGGTAATTATCAGCAGCAATATAGTGTTCAGCCAAGGTGCCGTAATGTTCATCAAGATTGTTCTTTTGGATATCTTCAATGGCATCGGCAATCCGTTTGTGGAGTTGCTTCTTCGTCGTGGTCAGAATAGAATCATAGACCACCTCCCTTGTCAGCGCATGCCTGAAGATGTAAGCGGTGTCTGGGTAAATACCACGCTCATACAGGAGCTCGGCATCCTTAAGGACAGAAAGGTGAGAGAGAAGGGTCGTCTCGGCGAGATCCATGACCTTCCGAATCAGTGCATGGCTGAACTCCCGTTCGATGACGGTGCCGGTGCGCAGAAGTTCCCGAGCGCCTTCGGGCAAAGCATCCACCCGGGCCATGATGACGTCATAGATAGTTGATGGGACAGCTATGGTCTTCAAGTCCTTGGTGATCCGGAAGGAACCGTTTCGGAATTCGATGATCTTGAGGTCCTTCAGGGACTTGATGAACTCCTCGATAAAGAAGGGGATGCCTTCCGTTTTCTGCAGAACGAGGTCCTCCAGGTCCCTGTTGATATCTTCCGTCTTGAGAAGGTGGGACACCATCAACCGGCTCTCCCGGTTGGAGAGCCGGTTGAGCGTCACCTGGCTGTGATAAGAACGGCTTCCCCAAGTATGGACAAACTCGGGGCGGTAGGTGAAAATTAGAAATACCCTGAACCCTGAGATGCTGTTGAGTATATCTTTCAGAGCATCCTCGGAACTCCTGTCGATCCAGTGGAGATCCTCCACGGCCATGATCAGGGGTCTAAGTTCAGAGCCCTTCAGTGTGACCCTTTTAAGGGCCTCCAGGGTTCTGTCCTTCCTGGCCTCGGGACTCATTTGAATCTTCTCGATGCCGCTCTCCTTCACGGAGAGAAGCTCCAGCAGATAGGGTAATGTGGAGGGTTCATCCACCTGGATGATCTTCAAGAAACCGGCGACCTTCTGACGGACCGTCTGATTCGTATCGTTATCCTGGATCTCGAAATTGGCCTTCAGGATATCGACGATGGGGTGATAGGCTACGTTTCTGCTGTAGGAAAGGCACCTGCCTTCCAGGAAGGTTACATCTTCGTTGGTCACGGCTTTCCGGAACTCATAGAGGAGTCTGGACTTGCCGATGCCCGCCTCGGAGATGATGGAGATCGCCTGGCCCCGGCCTTCCCGGGAACGGTCGAAACCATCGAGGAGCAGCTCCAGCTCACGCTGTCGTCCCACGAAGGGGGATAATCCTCTCTCCGCACTCACATCGAATCGGGTTCTTCTGCTGCTGGGGGCAATGACCTGGTAGACCTTCAGGGGCTTCTCCTTACCCTTGATCTCCTTCTCCCCCAAAGCCTCAAAGCGAAAGAACCCTTCCGTAAGCCTGAAGGTGTCTTCAGTGATATAGGTGGTACCCGGCTCGGCAAGGGATTCCATGCGGGAAGCAAGGTTCACCGTATCCCCAACCGCCTTGAACTCCACCCGGAGGTCGTTTCCCAGTGTCCCCACCACGACAGGGCCGGTATGAATCCCAACCCGCATCTTCACCGGGGGAAAATCGCCCTTCTCCTGCCTCATCCGCTCATTGAACCGTGTCATCTCACGGTGGATGGCCATGGCGGATCTAATGGCTCTCTGGGGGGCATCTTCCAGGGCAATGGGGGCGCCGAACAGGGCTATGACACCGTCCCCGGTCATCTCGTTGACCGTTCCCTCGTATTCATGGACCTTGTGGATCAGGATCTCATAAATCTCGTCCATCATCGCATACATCGTCTCGGGGCCGAGTTGCTCGGACAGGGGCGTGAATCCTTTCATGTCACAGAACATCACCGTCACCTGGCGCTTCTCCCCTTCGATCTTGTCCCGCTGGGAGAGGACCTTTTCGATGATGCCGGAAGGGAGGTACTTCTGGATCTTGGCGATCTTTTCGTCGAAGGAGATCTCTTTGGGAATGGCCGGGGATGGCTGGGTCAGGTCGTGCCCGCAGTCGCCGCAGAATTTACTGCCCGGTTGGTTGTTTGCTTGGCATGATGGGCAGGCGATGGTAATCTTCTGCCCGCATTCATTGCAGAAATTCAAGCTATCGGCATTCTCAAACCCGCACTTGGAGCACTTCATGGAATAGTCTCCTCGGTCTCAAAGTCAGAGCTAAGAATCTGTCAGCTTGTGGAGATAGGGCTAAACCCCGATAAGCTTTGTTACGGGCACGGGGGGAATTTTTCATACAAGTGCGGTTCCGCATGCCCGGTGATGCGGGAGGAAGAAGGCCGTGCGGCCTTCCCCTATCCCGATTCAAAATGATGAAATACAATCAAGTTCAAAAGCCTAATTACGTAATGGAGGACTTCTCCGCCCTACGAATATAGCCGCAAAGAGCAAGCATAACCTTCCTCTGGAGACCGGGAATCGCTTCCAGCAAATGGTCGAAAGATCTCGTATCCACAACCAGTAATATCATATCGGTCTCAGCGATCACATTTGCTGTCCGTGGCTCTCGATCGATGAGAGAAATCTCCCCGAAAAAGTCACCCGAAGTCAATTTTCTAATCGCCTTTCCGTCCTTTTGGACTTGCGCTTTGCCTTCTTCGATAAAAAAGAATTCCCACCCTTTGCTCCCCTGCTTCGCCAAAACTGTCCCTGCCTTTACCGACACTGACTGTGCATGTTTTGCGATCTCGATAAGATGACGGTTGCTCAAGTTGCTGAACATGGGTACCCTCTTCAGCCGGTCAATCTTCTGGTCACGTTTGATAGATAACATTCTGCTCCCTCCTTTCAAGAGAATTTCAAAACCAAGGTCTTTAGTAAAATGAAGCCCCATTCATGAAGCTTCCCCTCATGGCAGATAAAATCAAGGTTAAACCTATGAGCTCCGCTCACGCCGGCTATGAAATGGCCGCCAGTTCCTGCTCCGTTCTTGTCACCCAACCGTCGGCGCCACACTCCCGGAAGAGGTCGATGGCTTGGGTGAGCTGTTCCTTAGCCCCTTGGATGTCACCTTTCTTTTTGAACCAGTCGGCATAACAGGCATGATCCGTCGCCAACTGCCACCTGAAACCATTTCTCGTATCTGCTTCGATGGCCTTTAGAAACCAGATCTCTGCATCCGAAAGATGATCATCGTCGATATGCAACAGGATATGTCCTATATTTCTGGCCATCCAGCCTTTACAAAACGTGAGTTTATTGGTTTGATAACCTGCAAATAATTCACTGAATTCGATATCCGGATCATGCCTTAACATTTTGGCTCTCACCAGGGATGATTGATGAAGTTTGATTGCGGAAGGTAAAAAGCTGAATTTTTCCGCAAATGCAATATATTTGTTAAAACAATTTACCGCATCACCATATTCTCCTAAATCAAGATGCATGGATCCCCATATCCCATAAGCCCACCCTATCCAAGAAACGGGAGCCGCTTTTTCATAGGAAGACGCCCATTCTGAAAAATGGGTTTTTGCCTCATTAAATAATCCTTTGAAATAGCAGGACCCAGCATAACAGGAGTAAGCATTCCCCTTAATATAGGGATCGCCTGTTTCTTTGGCCAGCGTCAATACTTCCCGAGCGATTTCATAAGCGGGATTCATCTCTCCCTCAAACAAATAGCAAAGAGAAATGCAGCCTTTTGAATATGCTATGCCCATTGGATTGTTTGCCAACAAACTGACATCGAGAGCCTTTTTAAGACTTTTATGGGCTTCCTGAAATTCCGAAATGAAAAATAGGAAAACACCTGACAGGAAGATTGCGGTCCAATATGAAAGATAGTCGGCAACCTCTTCGGCAATGGTGGTTGCCTTGTCAATAAATTCAAGCCCCCTGTGGCTGTCTTCTTTGACAAAGAGATAATAGGTCCCGATTGCCGTGTAAATTGCGGGAAGTCTCTTTCGATAATTTAACGCCACAGCCAAATCAAGGATCGGTTCAACGGCCTCTTTTGCATCACAATGGAAATTGATATCCATATAATAATGCGCAAGCGTTGTCCGGACATCGATGAGCTTTTTCTGGTTGGCCTCCGTCTGGGGGAGTTTCTCCATGCACAAGATACTTCTCTTAGAATACTCGATAGCATCCCTGAATGAGGCTGCTTTCTGATACTTCTTTGCCTCAAGTCTGGCATACTCCGCCCCCTTCTCATAATCCTCGCAGGCCATGCAGTGGTTGGCCAGAACGCCATAGCGGTCACAGATATTGTCCCCGAAAATCTCCTCGATGGTCCTGGCAATCTTGGCGTGGATCTGCTTCCGCTTCTTCGTGAGGATGGAGTCGTAGACTACCTCTCTTGTGAGGGCATGTTTGAAGATGTAGGTGCTGTTGGGATAGATGCCACGTTCATAAAGGAGCTCCGAGTCTCTGAGTGTGGATAGATGGGATAGAAGCTCTTGCTCCGGCAACCCGGTCACCTTTTGGATCAGCTCATGGCTGAACTCCCGCTCGATGACGGAGCCGGTTCTCAATACTTCTCTTGCTCCCTCGGGTAGATGATCCACACGGGCCATGATCACATCCTGGATCGTGGAGGGGGTGGAGATATCCTTGTGATCCTTGTTCAGTTTGTATGTGCCATTGCTCTTTTCAATGATCTTCAGTTCCCTGAGGGACTTGATGAACTCCTCGATGAAGAAGGGGATGCCTTCAGCCTTGCTCAGGGTGAGATCCTCGATGTCCTTGTCAATGGCGGTGGTGTTGAGCAGGTGGCTCACCATTGCGAGGGATTCCCGGTTGGATAGCCGGTTCAAGGTGACCTGGCTATGATAGGAACGGCTTCCCCAGGTATGAACGAACTCGGGCCGGTAGGTGAAGATAAGGAATACCCTCGATCCGGAGATGCTTTCCAGAAGTTGCTTGAGTGCATCCTCAGAGCTCCTATCCATCCAGTGCAGATCCTCCACGGCCATGATTAGAGGTCTGACTTCGGAACCCTTGAGGGTGATCATCTTGAGGGCCTCCAAGGTTCTGTCTTTCCTTGCTTCAGGACTCATTTGCATCTTCTCGATGCCGCTCTCCTTCACGGAGAGAAGCTCCAGCAGATAGGGCAGGGTGGAGGGTTCATTAACCTGGATCATCTTGAGGAAGCTGGTAACCTTCTGACGGACCTGCTGATTCGTGTCGTCATCCTGGATCTCGAAGTTGGCCTTCAGGATGTCCACGATGGGGTGATAGGCTGCGTTTCTGCTGTAGGAGAGGCATCTGCCTTCCAGGAAGGTCACATCCTCGTTGGTCACGGCTTTCCGGAACTCGTAGAGAAGCCTTGACTTGCCGATACCCGCCTCGGAGATGATGGAGATGGCCTGGCCTCGGCCTTCTTTGGAACGGTCGAAACCATCGAGAAGCAGTTCGAGTTCCCTCTGTCGTCCCACGAAGGGGGTTAATCCTCTCTCAGCGCTCACATCGAATCTGGTTCTCCTGCTGCTGGGAGCGATGACCTGATAGACCTTCAGGGGCTTCTCCTTACCCTTGATTTCCTTTTCCCCCAACGCCTCGACACGGAACAGGCCCTCGGTGATCTTGAAGGTGTCTCCGGAGATATAAGTCGTCCCAGGCTCGGCAAGGGATTCCATCCGGGAAGCAAGATTGACCGTATCACCCACCGCCTTGAACTCCACTCTCAGGTCGTTTCCCAGTGTCCCCACCACCACAGGCCCGGTATGAATCCCGACACGCATCTTTACCGGGGGGAACTCCCCCTTCTCCTGCCTCATCCGCTCATTGAACCTTGTCATCTCACGGTGGATGGCCATGGCGGATCTAATGGCTCTCTGGGGGGCATCCTCCAGTGCAATGGGGGCGCCGAACAGGGCCATAACCCCGTCCCCGGTCATCTCATTAACCGTGCCCTCATATTCATGGACCTTATGGATAAGGATCTCGTAGACCTCATCCATCATCGCATACATCGCCTCGGGGCCCAGACTCTCGGACAGAGGCGTGAATCCTTTCATGTCACAGAACATAACCGTAACCTGGCGCTTCTCCCCCTCGATCCTGTCCCGCTGGGAAAGGATCTTATCGGTGATGCCGGAAGGCAGGTATTTCTGAAGCTTTGCGATCTTTTCGTCGAAGGAGAGCTCTTTGGGGGGAGCGGTAAAAGGCTGGGTCAGGTCGTGCCCGCAGTCGCCACAGAACTTGTCGGAGGGGATGTTCTCGAACTGACACTTTGTGCAGGTAAGAACAAGCTTTGCCCCACATTCACGACAGAACTTTCTGTTGCCGGGATTCTCGATCTGGCACTTCGGGCAATGCATGGTTCATGTCCTTCTCGGTCGAAAAGTCGGAGCTAAGAACTGGTCAGCTTGCAGAGATCTGGTTAAACCCGGATGAGCGTTGTTACGGGCACGAGAAGAAAAGAAATGTCATACCAGTGTTGTCTCTTATGCCCGGTGGTATGGGAGGAAGAAGGCTGTAAGGCCTTCCCCTATCCCGATTCAAAATGATGGAATACTATCAAGTTCAAAAGTCTACCTATTTGATGGAGGGCTTCTCCGCCATACGAATATAGCGGCAAAGAGCAAGAATAATCTTCCCTTGGAGTCCGGTAATCGTTTCCAGCAAATGGGCGAAAGATCTCGTATCGACAACCAATAATATCATATCGGTGTCAGCGATCACAGTTGCTGTCCGGGGCTCTTGATCGATGAGGGAAATCTCCCCAAAAAAGTCACCCGAGGTCAATTTTCTAATCTCCTTTACGTCCTTTTGGACTTTCGCTTTGCCTTCTACGATAAAAAAGAATTCCCACCCTCTGCTCCCCTGCTTCGCCAATACTTCCCCTGCCTTTATCGATATTTGCTGCGTATGTTTTGCGATCTCGATAAGCTGGCGATTGCTCAAGTTGCTGAACATGGGTACCTTCTTCAATATGTCAATCTTCTGGTCACGTTTGATAAACAACATCACACCTTCTCCTTTCAATGGTTCTATTGTACAGGGATTTTCCAATAACTCCTTCCAATGTCGACCTCCCGATGGAGATTAGCTGTAATGTATATGTGGATTGCATGGGAAGATAAAAGAAAAGCCTCCAAGAGAGTTTTTAGACCCCCCTGGAGGCTTTATATGACCATTTCTTGGTAACCCCACCTTCTCATTTTACTCTCCAGAAGGCCAAAAGGTTAGTTTGATGGGTTTACAGTGATATCGGTAACTTTAATCTACTCCCAATAGGAGGAGCCGTCAAGTGAAAACTCCCGTAGTGGATTATGAAGAAAATATCAAAATGCTGACTGTAGTCAATATTGAATACGGTTTGGAACCAAGCATATCCTTCAAAATCGCCGTATTCTCTCTTTCAGGAAGGATGCTGGCCCCCGCAGAAGCAAAATCTTCGCTATCTTACGCCTGCACCTTTCTTCTCATTTAAGTCGCATCCAGGGTCCAATTTCCACTTTACAACCGGTACTTCTTACCCGAAACGGTGGAAAAATGACAGGCACTGGCCATCGAAGCCACCTTGTGCTCGACAGTCAGTTGCAATAGCTGAGCATTACGGATCGGAAGAAAGTAACATGGAGTTGAGCCAGAGGCCGCTTTATGGCCGATTGGCTCCAGCGCCTGGTTGAGCAATGTTCTATCATTCTCTTTCTCCCTTATCACTACCTGACCCTTTATTCTTATTGGCCTTCGCGTCTCGATCCTTCCAAAACCGCCACACATTTAAGCCCGAAGAGAGGACTGGAATTCTTTACGGCCGAAATGACAGCTCTCTCCATCACCCTTGCCGACAGCAGGCCGAGAACACTCAAATCCGCCTCGACATGTCCCGTCGCCATGGTAAATATGGTGTCCCCGTCAAACATGGAATGTGCAGGCCGCATGGTTCTCGCATAGCCGTTTTGTGCCATAGAGGCCAGCTTAGTGGCCTGGGATTTGGTCAGTATCGCATTCGAGGCGATAATTCCGATCGTTGTGTTACCGGCAAAGAGATTCTTCTTCTCGGCATAGGATTGAATCATGACTGCTTCAGTGTCGGCCAGTCCCGTCAGGTCTTCGTTTAAAAGGCCTGCCAGTCCCTCTCCAGTTTCGGGATCGATCACATCGCCAAGACAGTTGACCGCAACAATCGCGCCTATTTTCAATGCGCCCACCTGAATGGCATGACAGCCAAGACCACTCTTCATGGCCCGCCCCATACCCAGTATCTTGCCTACCGTCGCACCGGCGCCTGCGCCTACGCAACCCTCTGTGCAAGCCCGATTTGTGGCATTCCGACACGCCTGATATCCCATTTCCTTGTCCGGTCTTATTCTGTGATCGCCAATGGTCAGATCGAACAGAGCCGCCCCGCAAACAATCGGGATCCTGGTGACCTGGACGTCAAAACCGATGTTCCTCTCTTCCAGGTACTGCATCACGCCGGAGGCAGCGTCGAGACCGAATGCGCTGCCTCCCGCCAGCACGACCGCATGTATCTTCTCCACCAGGTTGATGGGATTGAGCAGGTCACTTTCGCGCGTTCCGGGAGCCCCGCCCCTGACATCGATTCCAGCCGTTGCGCCTTTTTCGCATATGACTACAGTGCAACCCGTCCCAGCATCCAAATTGTGCGCATGTCCTACTTTTATGTCATCTATGTTGGTGAAGGTTATTTGCTGCATGCATTCCTCCTATAATGGTTGTGGAATCGGGAAATCGCTTTGGTCATAGGCCCGCGAAAGGCCTTTTCCAGGAGATTGATCTTTGTCTTTGTTTTTCCCCTTTTCGATATTTTCCGCGTGCGACCCCGCAAGCTCCCCATAGTCGGGAATCAGTCTGAAATTGTTGTTTTTGTCGTGCGCGTACCCCGTATTTTTGACCTTTCCCATGATGTCTCGCACATTCTCGTGAAAGTAGGCGTTCATGCTGTCTCCCCCGGATGCCTTCGCCCCGGCGGGCTGCCTGTCCCGGGCCGCGTCGGCACCGCAGGTCCCGTTCAGATAATCTTCCAGCCAGCAACGACGCGTCACCCACTGCTGGCCGTCGTCAAAGGGCAGGAACGCCTGGGTCAGGTAGAACGGCGCGCTGCTTCCATCGGGGCAAGACTCCCTGATCACCCGGCCGGCAGCCGCGCGAACCCGGCGGCACGGCGATTTCAAGGTGTTTTGCTCCCTTCAGCGTGCTTGATCCGTGACCTCCACGACGATCTCCGGCGTTCCGAACATCGAAAGCCGCTTCACCGCCGCTCCCGAGAAATCGAGTTTGTTCAAATCGATTTTCCGCAGTGTCTGGTTGTCGTAGGTTTTGAAGTAAAAAAGTCGCCTTGTGAGATCCCGGAAGGTGACCCACTGTGTGCTTTCCTTGAGGACGGTCTTCTTGTCCGGCAAGGTATCGGTCACCATACCGAAGGGGATCGTGAAGGTATTGATGATATGCTGGGCCAGGTTGAGGGTTCTTTTCCCATCGGGCTGTGGGTCGGCTAACCGGGTCAGAACGGCGAGGCGGACGAACCGGCTCGGCGGGGTAAGATCGCCGGGAAGGCCAAACATCCCGGACCCGTGTCCCGTCGCCGGAAAAATCATGCCGGCCATCCGGTAGGGTTCCGGTTTTTCAGGCGACATGCCGACATACTGACGCAGGTTGGTCAACTGCCAGGGGAATCGGGGCGCGTTCGTCATGATCATCAGAGGGTTGTCATAGGTGTGAGACTGGCCTTCCTCATATTCGATCACGAGGCACCCGCCGGTGGCGTCGTAGACGATAAAATGCAGGGTGGGCGATATTTTCGTGAGGGGATCGGTGTAGCCGAAAACCTTCACCTGCCCCATGTTCCGCCTCACCTCCTCCACGCTGGCGAAGTTGCCTAGGATCCAATCGCCGACCATGACCTGGGCGAGGGCGCGCTTCTCATCGCCGGGATGGATCTCCTGCCATTTCATGTCCGATTCGAACCAGAGCAGCCCCACGGCGAGGCCCTTTTCGTTCATCCCGTCCGAGACGCCGTAATCCATGCCGAAGGATGCGATCCCGACATAGCCGTAACGCGTTTTCCAGGAGAAGCCCTCTTTTCCGCCGGGGGCGGGACTGACATAGGTCTTGTTGCGCGGCACCACGACGGCGTCGTATTTCAGATCGAGGGCGAACTCCATCGAGCGCCCGACCACGACTGATCCGTCGCCCGCTTTGAGCCCGAAAACGGTGCAGGCCTCCGCGGACGTTGCGGACGACAGACATAAAGATAAGACGGCGACAAGAAATACCATTCCTTTTTTCATCAACTTCTCCTTTTGCATCCCGGTCGATTTCACCGGCGCCAACTTAGACGACCATCTTCACGCAAAAGTTATTGATAAGAAATTGCTTTTAACGTTTGGATTATAGGATATGAGGAGCATGCATGTCAATAGTCAATTGGCGGGAAAATGGGCAATTCTGATCTGATGGTTGTAGGAAAAACGTGTCAAGGCGAGCCTTGGCCCGGGAAGCTTTGATCTTCGATTATTCCGCATGGATTATAAACGAAAAATGTCCTCAATGATCGCTTTTCTCTCCTCCGGTATTGGAAAGCCAGCTGAAGATGGCCAGAGAAATGATGACGGCGGCGATGGACAGACCAATCGTCAGCAGGTTGCGATTACCGTCCCAGTCGGCTGATTCACCAAGAAAGGTCATCGCCATGGCTACTGTTATGACGCCGATCAACCGATTCTTCAATTCATTAAGGCTTTTCACCACCAGTCCCTGGGGCAGATGCGCCTTATCGATATACAGGGAGTAAAGACCCGTCCCGACAATGAACATGGAGGTGGCGATGAGATAGTCGTCGGCGTGATGGAGAACGTCACGGGCGACAGCATGAACCGCACTTACGTCCTTCAGTTTAGCCATAGCATTGATTAATGAGCAGATGTTGCTGTAAAGAGCGATAGCAAAGAGGATGAACGAGGTTATAATGCTGCCGAAGACACCCAATAGGACAATGTAACGGGAGTAAAAGAAGATTCGATTGAATATGCCCATCAAATAACCTTTGGAAAGTATTCGAAAAAATTTCCTCTTTTTGAATTAGATTTATTCAATAAGAATTTGCTTTTGACGGCTTGGAGTATAGGGAAGCTATTTTCTCGCGTCAAGGGATAATTTTCATCGTGATAATTTTCATCGAAGATCAGGTGCGGCGATGCCTATTGCTGGGGAATGCGGATCGGCGGTGGTCCTTACTTGAGTAGCCGGTTCTCTTTTTGGACGACTCGTCTGACAGGACGGCATATTGAGGCGCATTTCGGGTAAACCTGTACGGAGCACCTTTTTTCGCTGCGTCATGCATGGATGTAATCGTCCCATGCGTATTGCGGCTCTCCATAGAAGTGATTGGCAATCATTTCGGATTGAGAGGTTGGATTTCCTATAAAATTATTGGATGCAACAGTACAGGAAGGAGCGTACCACCCCCGATCATCCAAAATCTGCCCTTCTAAATTTGCACGATACAAACCGCTATCATTACCCTATATTCTTTACTTGCTT
>MICN01000099.1 GCA_001829875.1 Syntrophus sp. GWC2_56_31 | reverse complement strand
CGAGTCGAAGTACCTGTCCCTCAAGACCCTCTGGACGCTACGACATCTGGTGATGGCCAAAGGGTTGGACGTTGAGCTGTTCAACCGGACAACTGAGCTTTTGGCGAAGGCGTTTCGGGTGGACACCTCCAAGCAGCGGATCGATTCGGTGCATATCCGCTCCAACATGAAGCGTCTTGGGAGGATCGGGATCTTCTCCCGGAGCATCCATGTGTTTCTCGTCAATCTGAAGCGGCAGCAGCCGGAGATTTTCGAGACGATTGACAAAGAGCTGGTCGATCGGTACCTGACCCAGAAGGCCCTGGGCTGTTTTTCCCTGGTGAAGCCTTCTGAATCGGGAAAGACCCTGGAGAGGGTGGCCCGGGACCTCTTTTTTTTGGTCCGGCGATTCCGGGAAAACCGGGAAGTCAACTCTCTGCACAGTTACAACACCTTGGTTCGGGTTCTGAAGGATCAGTGCCGCGTGACGGAGGAGCAGGACGATCAGCCGGCGGGGGTGGAGGTAAAATCCCCCAAGGAAGTTTCCTCCGCTTCGTTGCAGAATCCGTCTGATCCGGACGCCAGGTACAGCGGTCACAAGGGCCAGGGGTATCATGCGCAGGTGATGGAGACTTACTGTGATTCGAAAGATGAACAGATCAAAGACAGGACTCTGAATCTCATCACCCATGTGGAGGTGGAACCGGCGCATGTCAGCGACGCCCATGCCCTGATCCCCGCATTGGAATCGGCAAAAGAGAGGGGGCTTGCCCCGGAAGAGGTTCTGGCGGATTCCCTGTACGGCAGTGACGAAAACGGTGAAAAGGCCAAAGAGATGGACGTTGAGATCATCTCCCCTGCGATGGGGACGCCCAATGGAGAAACCCTCAATCTGGGCGATTTTACGCAGACCGAAAACGGAAAGATCGCCGCCTGTCCTCAAGGGCATGCGCCGGTGAGATTCAAGCAGGGTAGGAAAAACACCTGCAGCGTCGCCTTTGATTCGGAGCATTGCGGCGCCTGTCCCCTCCGGGAGCGGTGTCCGGTCAAACCGGGAAAGAAGTGTCATTATCTCCGCTTTGATCTCAAAACCTTGCGTATCGCCGCCCGGCGGACCAGGGAGCACACCCCGGAGTTCAAGGAGAAGTACCGATGACGCTCCGGGATTGAATCGACCTTTTCCGGGATGGACAAACAGACCGGGATCAAACATCTCCGGGTTCGGGGTCTGGATGCTGTGGGCTACTGCGCCCGTTTAAAGGCCATCGGCGTCAATCTTTTCCGGGCGGCCAGGGTGAAGATGGTCCTGGATGCCCTCAAACCAGTCCCCGGGGCGGTTTCTACCGTGATCCGCTCTATAATAGGGGATGTCAAAGAACATTTTCTGAGCCAGTGGCACCAGCTCAACTATATTTTCAAATCGGCGATTGAAAATATGCTCTACACCGTCAGAATCGCCACGTGACTTTTTACGAGTTCGTCACTATTGACAACCGACCTCAGAATGCTTCTGAGATGGGTTTTAAGAGGAAGCCAGGTCCATAACCTTTTTATCAAGACGGCATGTGGCATAGTGTTTTACTGTCCCGTCTAAATTCCCCCAAAATGGGCTTGCATCTTGTCAAGGGTGATGGTAACTTGCGCACCGAAAAGATGGTGGTTATTTTAAATTTTGGGGGTATTTTTGGGGGCATCGTAAAAATTTACATCTAATTTATTTTTTTGATATTAAATAGTTAGATTGTTAATTCGAGTCCTGCTCCCGCGTAAAAAAGACCACGGAGAGATGGCTGAGTGGCCGAAAGCGATCGCCTGCTAAGCGATTGTACGCCCTTCAAAGGTGTACCGCGGGTTCGAATCCCGCTCTCTCCGCCATTGCTTGAAAAGAAATTCTGCGCCCATGGCTCAGCTGGATAGAGCGTCAGACTACGAATCTGAATGTCGGAGGTTCGAATCCTCCTGGGCGCGCCAAATGAAAACAGGGGGTTGCGGAGAAATGCCGTAGCCCCTTGTTTCTTTGTTTGGCCACTTTTTACCACTCCTTTACCACTTTGGAAATTTTTTGGGCCATAAAAAGCGTTGACATGATATCATATTGTGTTATCATTTGTCCATGACTGGCAAACACAGGAAAACCCTTGAAGCCATATTTACCAACCCCGTCAATGGAAACATTGAATGGTCGAGGATAGAGGCGTTGTTCGTTGCCGTGGGATGTGTTGTGGTGGAAGGTTCCGGTTCTTCCGTTACCTTTGAGAAAAACGGGAAACGGGCTTACTTTCATCGTCCTCATCCTCAAAAGGATTCGTTAAGGTACAGGGTGGCAGATGCCAGACATTTTCTTGAATCTATCGGAGTGAAGCCATGAACGCCATGAAGTACAACGGATATGCCGCACGTGTCGAGTATGACGCCCACGACCGGATATTTGTCGGTCATCTGGTCGGTGTACGTGACATTGTTGGGTTTCACGGGGGGTCTGTTGAAGAGCTTGAAACCGCATTCCATGAGGCAGTTGACAATTATCTTGCCGCTTGCGCCAAACTTGGACAACAGCCCAATAAACCGGTCTCCGGCAAGATATTGCTGCGAGTGCCGCCGGAAATACATTCCGCAGCGATAATGGTGGCCGAAAGCGAGGGCAAAAGCCTCAACCAGTGGGCCGCTCATGTTTTGGCCGAGGCTGCGCACTGTGTTTGATCCATTACTTGCTGCCGGGTCGCTGCCGGTTAGTGTTCGTTAGAATAGGACATGGTTAAAGTATGCATAAATAAGAAGAAATATGCACCACAGGCAACGCCGCCCGCGGCAACTGTTATCGTGACCCTTGTTTCAGCCTTTGCCTCCGGCACCAGAGGCGGCATTAAAAGAACTAGGCTCACAGTGATAATCGGGATGAGTATTCGGCTCCATTTCTTCTTATACCCGTTGAAATGACCCTCCCTGTGTGGTGAAATGATTTCTTTCCACATTGCGGGCATCTATCCTCATCCCTTATCTTTTTGTATTGATTTTTTTATTAACTGCATATAGTATAGCACAAGTTCGTAAAAGCATTCCAATCCAATAGCGTGATGATATCGGATTAAGAACAGAGCCTTTGAGCGAACTGCTGTCTTGTACACGGGGACAGGGTTTTTTGTTTTTCATTGTCATAAGGCATACGTATAAACTTATAATAAATCCAATAACGAAAGCATGAAGAGGTATGAGTAAAATGTCCAACATCAAGTTCAATTCGACGACCAAGGAGATAGAGATCACGGGTTCGGAAGCCTTCATAGAATCGAACTTCCATCGAGTCCGGGTGCTTCTGAGCGAGAGCTTTGGAGGGGAAAAAGCAGAAATGTCAGGACCGACAAGGACGGATAAAAATCCCTCGTTATCCGGCGAAACACGGGAACCGATGACGGAAGCGCTAAGGACTTCTAAAACTTCAGAAGCTCCGGATGAATTACCGGCAACTAAACCGGAATCCCATGAAGTTCCACAGGCGTCGAGGGTCGCAAGGCCGCCGGTTCGGAAATATTTCAACACGCTGGGCAAATATATCCGGAGTGAAGATACGTCGATCAACAAGTCACAACCGCTTGACGCTCTTGGACAGATTCCGGGGGAGCTCTCCGTCGCTTCGCTCAAGGAGAAGTTTGGATTGTCTGAAAGGCAGATCGAGGAAATCATCAAGGACGCCGAAAAACAAGGCCGGGTTAGAAAGGATCTGGATGGATCCTACGTGTGGGTATAGGGAGACCAAAACGATGAACGATCTGTACGAGAAGCTCAGAGCAAGACTCGATGATATGGGCACCGGCTTTCCTGCCACGCGAAACGGCATAGAAATCAAAATACTCAGAAAGTTATTCAGCGAAGCGGATGCGGAAATGTTTCTGCTGTTGTCTCCGATGCTGGAACCGCCCGAAAGCGTGGCGGAGCGGCTGAATCTTCCGATAAAGGATACCGCCGCACATCTCGGAGCGATGGCCAAGCGGGGGCTGCTCTTTCGTCAGGTGAAAGATGATGCCGCGCGTTATGCGGCCATTCCTTTTGTGGTGGGTATCTACGAGTTCCAGCTCAATTCCGTCGACGAGACGCTCGCCAGGGATGTAGAGGAATATTACCATGCCGCCCTCGGGAAGAGCTTTGCGGCCTTCGGCACCCCCGTCATGAGAACCATCCCGATCAATAAGGAGCTGGTGACCGAATGGCCTATCGCACCCTACGAGGATGTCATGAGGATATTTGACGATCAGAAGAAAATTGCCGTTGCCCCCTGTATCTGCCGAACCAGCGCAAAAAAAGACGGTCGGGGTTGCGATAAGCCGATGGATGCCTGTTTTCTCTTTGGATCCCATGCAAGTTTTTATGTGGACAACGGCATGGGACGGTATATCACAAAGGAAGAAGCAAAGGACATTGCCCGAAAAAATGAGGCCGCCGGCCTTGTCATGCAGCCGTTCAATGCCCAGCATACCGGGGGGATGTGCAGTTGCTGCGGCGACTGCTGCGGAATTCTCAGGTCCCTGAAAAAACAGGAAAGTCCAGCGGCGGCGGTAAAAAGCAATTACTATGCTCGGGTTGACGGCGATCTCTGCACGGGATGTGAAACCTGTCTGGACCGCTGCCAGATGGAGGCCATCGACATCGTCGTGGATAAGGCCATCATCGATCTTAACCGCTGCATCGGCTGCGGTCTGTGCGTTTCCACCTGTCGCGACGCCATGCGTCTCATGAAAAAATCCGAAGATCAGCAGTATGTCCCCCCGGAAACCGGTATGGAAACCTATATACGAATCGCGCAGGAGCGGGGGAAAATCTGATGCCTTGATGGAGGTATGACGATTGCCCGATCATGAATACCGCCGGGCCATCGATCTCTCCCGGGCAATCGCCATTGAGGTCGGGACACCCCGCTTCTATCTCGAGAAGGCAAAGGAAGTGGCGCTTTCACGGGAGTGGTTTGCCAATGAGCCGATGAGCGCGGCAGGGCTCCGAATGGTTGCCCGGCGCAACACCTTCCCCGGTCATGGGCTGATCCATATCGAAAAGGTGGCTGTCGATAGCGGCGCCCTGGTCCTTATAGAAGAAAAAGGCAAGATCTCTGACTCACGCGTCCGACGGCTGGTCTTCCTTGCCCACCTCGCCGGGATTTTCCACGACATCTGCCGGAGCGAAAGAGAACATGCTGAGCGGGGCGCTGAAGAGGTGAAAAAACACCTGCCCTTCTTTTCACTTCAAGATGGCGAGTGTGCGGATATCATCAACGCCATACGCAACCACGAGGCCTTCCAATCTTCCCCGAACCGGACCGGTTGCGCACCGCAGATTCTCTCCGATGTCCTGTACGATGCGGACAAATTCCGCTGGGGACCTGACAATTTTACCGAAACCCTCTGGGCGATGATTCTTCCCCGGGGAATCCCCCTGAAGACACTCCTCACCCGCTTTCTCCCCCGGCTCGAAGGGATCCGGCAGATCCGGGATAGTTTCAGGACCCCGACAGGAAGGGAATACGGTCCGGATTTCATAGATCGCGGCCTGACGATCGGCCAAAAGCTCCATGCGGCATTGACCGCCGCCGAACAAAGGGAAAAGGAACTCCCATGTGAAGGTCCTCGCCCACGGGGCGGGATTTCCCAGCAAGAAAGGAGAAATAAATGACCTCCTTTACAATCAGAACCGCCGCCCGATGTGAGATGATCGACATCACGGGTCGTATCGCGGAGGAAGTCCGGAAAAGCGGGATAAAAGACGGGATCTGCCATCTCTTCATCCCCCACACCACCGCGGCAATCACGATCAACGAGAATGCCGACCCGGATGTTCCGCGGGATATTCTCACCGCCCTGGACCGGCTCATACCGCTTTCCGACCATTACCGGCATGCCGAGGGAAACGCCGCCGCCCATATCAAGGCCTCGCTTTTCGGGACATCACAGACGGTATTCATCGAAGACGGCAGACTCGTTCTCGGGACATGGCAATCGCTCTTTTTTTGTGAATTCGACGGCCCGAGAACGAGAAAGGCGTTGGTCAGGCTTACCGAAGACTCATGAAATCCTTCGCTACATAGCCGCCTATGGGATGTAGAGGGGGTCGGTCTTCGAGAGAATCCGGAGCATCTCATTGTTGATGATACCGTTGCCGGCCAGCATATGGGGGGAGCGAAGCCCGTATGACCCGCCTGAGAGGTCGGTTACGACGCCGCCCGCCTCGGTAACGAGGAGCCATCCGGCCGCGGTGTCCCAGGGCATGAGCTTCAGCTCCCAAAAGCCGTCGAAGCGACCCGCGGCAACGTAGGCCAGATCGAGAGCCGCCGAACCGGCCCTGCGGACCGCCTGGGCATTCATGGCCAATGCCATGAAGTAATTCATGTTGTTGTTCCGGTCCTCCCGAATATCATATGGGAAGCCGGTTGCAAGAAGCCCTTTGTTGAGATCGGCAGTCCGGGAGACGGCAATCCGGCTGCCATTTAAAAAAGCCCCCGCCCCCTTCTCTGCCGTAAACAGCTCCTCCAACATCGGGTTGTAGACAGCGCCAAGACGGATCTCCCCCGCAACCTCCAGAGCGACGGACACGCAGAAGACCGGGTATCCGTGGGCATAGTTCGTCGTTCCGTCAAGCGGATCGACAATCCAGCGAAAACCCGAACCGTTAGTTGTTTCGGGTGATTCCTCCGTAAGGATATCGTGTCCGGGAAAGGAACCGCGGATCCTTTCCATGATCAGCGTTTCGGAGAGACGGTCAGCCTCCGTCACCAGATTGATCTCTCCCTTGTACTGAACCGTATGGTGGTCATTAAGTTTCTCCCGGAGAAGCGCCCCCGCTTCAACGGCAACCGTTGCGAGGAATTGTCGATGATCGTCCATCGGTGTCATATCTTCATCATATCAGCATAAAGGCAGACAAAACGCCAGCGCAAACTTGCCTCCCCCGCGGAACCGCTACACCGGGACCGCTTTCGTCTTTCCATGCTTTCATCATTTCTATTGCACGGTCGATTAAAAGATGCTAACGGTATCTGCAACCTACGAGGGGATATCCTTACAATGGATGAGAAGAGCGACATTCCGGCAGCGGCGAAGATGCCTGAACCCGCGCGCGAGACCATCTTGGACCTGAAGGCCGATCGGGAAGCGCGAGGATTCTCCCTGAACGACATATTCTGCGCCACCCGGATCAGCTTGATCAACCTCACAGCCTTGGAGAGCTGGGATTTCGACCGGCTTCCCCCTCCCGTCTACACGAGAAATTTCATCCGGAAATATGCACAGGCCATCGGGGTCGACGAACAACCGATCCTGAACCGCTATGAAATGCATCTGGACAGCTTCAAGCCTCCCAGCGAGGAGACCGAGACAAAGAAGCCCAGGCCGAACAGCCGGCGTTACTTCTTCCTCTTTGGAAGTCTCACCATTGCAATCGTCGCCGGCATTCTTGTCTATCCGCTTGACCTGCATGATCAATTCAGCAGGTTCTTTTTTTCGGCCCAATCCGGTAAATCGGCTCCCTCGACCGAACCGGGCCCGGCCCCGCTTATCGAACCTTCGGTTCTGTCGCAGACAAATCCTCTTCCGGAGTCACAGCCGGTCATCACAACGACCACCGCGGCGATGGTATCGACACCTGTTCCGGAAGTGCCGGCCGCTCCGCCGCTGTCCCAGAACGTAAGCGAAAAAGCGCTTCACCTCATCATCGAAGCCAAAGAACTTACCTGGGCCAGAATAACGGAAGACCATCATTCTTCGTCCCAGGTACTCCTCAAACCGGGAGAGCGGATCGAACGGAGGGCCTCTGACTTTTTTGAGCTCGATATCGGTAACGCAGGGGGAATCGACCTGATCTTCCAGGGAAAACCTCTGGGAAGCATTGGGAAACGGGGGCAGGTTATCCATATGCGTCTGCCGGAAAAGGGACAGGAAAGAAAAACGCCCTGAGGATGAGGTCCAACGCGGAAGAAACATGTACCCATGAATGTAAACGGACTTTTTATTGCCAGCGAAGTTACCGTTTGACAACCACAAAACGATAGTCTAAGGTTGTCGGTAGAAAAAAAGAAATGAGGTTATAAGACCATGTTCGGAATAGGCATGCCTGAATTGTTGGTCATCCTGGTGATTATCCTGATCATCTTCGGTGCCGGGAAGCTCCCCGAGATCGGCAGTGCGCTCGGTCGGGGCATCAAGAACTTCAAGAAAGCCACCCGCGAGCCGAACGAAATCGACGTCACTCCTACTGACGAGAAGAAGACCGAAGAAAAAAAGCCTTAGGGTCTGTAACGGAATAACTGTTGTATTAAGGCGCTCAGATTTGGGTCAGATTTGACTGATCTGATTGAGCAAAACCGTAGGAATAGCAGCGCTATTTCGAGGATTTTGCGATTGAAGATCGGGCAGAGATGACCCAAATCTGAGATGCATGAATGCAATAGTTATTCCGTTATAGACCCTTTTACATTTAAAAAGGTACGTCATCCTCGGGTAAAGGCCCATCGACACCGGGATGCGGCAGCGGTGGTTCCTCCTGAGAGGCATCGGCGCCTTTCTGGCCTTTCGAATCGAGCATCCGCATGTCTGAAGCGATGATCTCGGTGGTGGAGCGCTTGTTTCCCTCCTTGTCCTCCCAAGCCTGTGTCCTGATCCGCCCCTCCACAAATATAAGTTTCCCTTTAATCAGGTACTTGCCGCATATTTCCGCCAGCTTTCCGAAGGTCACAATCCGGTGCCACTCGGTCGTTCGAACTCTTTCCCCATTCTTGTCTTTTCGCTGTTCATCCGTTGCCAAGGTAAACGTTGTCACCATCATGCCATCCGGCGTATACCGTACCTCCGGATCTTTTCCCAATCTGCCCACAAGGATTGCCTTGTTGACCATACCCTCCCCCTTTCCGTAAATGTCGTTGCCCTTGATCATACACAAGTTGTCCCGCGGCCGCAATGTGAAAATACCAAACCATCCACGGATCGACTTTCTCCCCACCGCCTGTCCGCTTCATTGCTGATCTTGTCAAATCATGCTTGACTAATATCGAATAAAAATATAGAAAGATTAGATTTATATCTAAATGTAACGAGGCTGTTTATTTATGGAAGAAAGAGAGCTCCAGAAAAGACGCCATGAAAAAATCGACTCCCTTAGGGGGGACGGAATCGATCTCTATCCCAACGACATCAGCGTCGGGGAAACGACAGCCGCAATCAGCGAGCGTTTCGGTTTGTTTGACCACGAAGCCCTGGAAAAGGTTACGGAACGCTTTACTCTCGCCGGTCGGCTGATGGCCGTCCGGGACTTCGGAAAGGGCGCCTTCATCAGCATCCAGGATCGTAAGGGGCTGCTCCAGGCCTTTCTCCGTAAAAACCAGTTAGGAGAAAAAGCCTTCTCGCTTTTCAAGAAACTGGACATCGGAGATATCGTCTGGATCGCCGGTCGGGTCTTCAAGACAAAAACCGGCGAGCTGACCATAGACGTGGAGGAGAACGGCCTCCGCCTGCTTTCCAAGGCGATCCGGCCTCTGCCGGAGAAGTGGCATGGTCTGACGGATGTCGAAATCAGGTACCGTCAGCGTCACCTCGATTTGATCGTAAATCCGGAAGTCCGCGATGTCTTCCGCAAGCGGAGCCGGATCATCGCTCTCATCCGCCGCTTCATGGAAGAACGGGATTTCCTTGAGGTAGAGACTCCGATGATGCAGCCGCGCGCCGGCGGCGCCGTCGCCCGTCCTTTCAAGACTTTTCACAACGCCTTGAGGATGGACCTCTTTCTCCGAATCGCCCCCGAACTCTACCTCAAGCGCCTGATCACCGGCGGAATGGAGCGGGTGTTCGAGATCAACAGGAACTTCCGCAACGAGGGGATCTCCGCCTTCCACAATCCCGAATTCACGATGATGGAGTTCTATCAGGCATATGCCACTTACGAAGACCTGATGCCCATGACGGAGGAACTGATCACTTCTGTCAGCCGGAGCATTTCGGGCTCCCTTGCGTTTCCATATCAGGGGAATGAAATCGACTTGACCCCCCCCTGGAAACGGATAAAGGTTCGCGATGCCATCATTACGATCGGCGGTGTCGATGCGGCAGTCCTCGATGACAGAGAACGGCTGGCCGATCATGCACGAAAACTGGGGATCGAGATAAAGGAAAGCGATCAACCCGGCAAGGTAATGATGGCCATCTTCGACGAGACGGTCGAGGCAAAACTCATTCAACCGACCTTCGTTACCCATTACCCAGTGGAGGTCTCGCCTCTCTCCCGTCGGAACGCAATCGATCCCTCCCTCGTCGATCGTTTCGAGCTTTACATCTGCGGGAAGGAGATTGCCAACGCCTTCTCCGAACTCAACGACCCCGTTGACCAGCGCGGGCGCTTCGAAATGCAGCTCAAGGAAAGGGAGGCCGGCGATCTGGAGGCCCACGAGATGGATGAGGACTACATCAGCGCCCTCGAGTGCGGTATGCCGCCGACGGCAGGGGAGGGAATCGGCATCGACCGTCTGGTCATGCTTTTCACCAACTCCGCCTCGATCCGGGACGTGATCCTCTTCCCGCTCCTCCGGATCAGAGAGGCTTCCCATGGTGAACCGGCAACCATCAAAACGGCGGAAACGGATCAATAATGTCCTATGAATTCATCATCAGCCTGCGCTACCTCAGGGCCAGGCGGAAACAGGTCTTTGTTTCGATCATCACCTTCATCTCGATTGCCGGGATCTTCCTTGGCGTCGCGGCCCTGATCATCGTCATCGCCGTCATGAACGGTTTTGAAACCGATCTGCGCAGCAAGATCCTGGGGATCAATTCCCATGTCGTCGTAATGGAGCACGGCGGCGGGATGCGTCAGCATTCCCTGGTCATGCAGGAGGTCGCCCGAATCCCCGGCGTCGTCGCTGCCACCCCGTTCATTTACAGCCAGGCGATGCTGAAAAACGGGAACAATGTGACCGGCATCGTCCTGAGAGGTCTCTCCCTGGCAGACGCCATGAAGGTGATCAATCTTGGGAAGTTCCGAGAGGGGAAGCTGGAATATCTCCAAGACGGGAAACGCGACATCCCCGGCTTGAAACTCGACCATTCCGGACTCCCGGGAATACTCATCGGTCGCGAGCTGGCGAAAAACCTCGGTGTGTTTCTCTTCGAAACGGTCCATATCGTCTCCCCTTCGGGTGTTTCGACGCCCATGGGCATGGTCCCGCGGATGAAGCCTTTTGTCGTAGTGGGCATCTTTGAATCCGGCTTCTACGAATACGATTCGACGCTCGCCTATATCTCGCTGAAGGTATGCCAGGAGTTCCTGAACATGGGCGACCTCGTCACCGGTATCGAGATCCGGGTTGACGACATCTACAAGGCAGACAGGATTGCGAAATCGATCGAGAAGAAACTCGGTTACCCTTACTGGGGCCGGAATTGGATGGAAATGAACAAGAACCTCTTCTCTGCTCTGAAACTGGAGAAGCGTGTGATGTTCATCATCCTCTCTCTGATCGTTATTGTCGCAGCTTTCAATATCATCAGCGCGCTGATCATGATCGTCATGGAGAAGAATAGGGATATCGCCATCCTCAAGACGATGGGCGCCACACGAGCGGGAATCATGAAAATTTTCATTTTCCAAGGACTTATCGTGGGGAGCATCGGTACGCTTTTCGGCAGTCTCGCAGGGCTGGGCGTTGCCTTCAATCTGGAGGGCCTCTCCCGTTTTGTTGAGAGGCTCTTCGGCTTCAAGATCCTCCCGGGCGAGGTGTACTACCTAAGCGAGCTCCCTTCGCAAGTCAACTTCGGCGATGTGGGGATCATCATCGCAGGGACGATGCTGATCAGTTTTCTCTCCACAATCTATCCCTCCTGGCGAGCCTCCAGGCTCGATCCGGCGGAGGCTTTGCGCTATGAATGACGGCTTCGTAAAAAGGAAATACGTATGATCCGGGTCGAAAACCTCAGCAAAACCTTTCTCAAAGATGGGATCAAGATCGAAGTCCTCAAGGGCTTGAACCTCGACATCGCACCGGGAGAATCCTTAGCCGTCGTGGGAGTCTCCGGCTCGGGGAAGAGCACGCTGATCCATATTCTCGGCACACTTGACCAGCCGACGTCCGGCTCCATTCTCTTCGACGGCGTCGATGTCTTCACCTGGCCGGAAGCGAAACTTGCCGCGTTCCGAAACCGGAAGATCGGCTTCGTTTTCCAGTTTCATAACCTTTTGCCCGAATTTAGCGCTCTCGAGAATACGATGATGCCCGCCCTGATCCGGCGGATCCCGAAAACCGAGGCGAGAAGAATGGCGGAGACAATCCTCAATGAAGTGGGGCTGGGAGATCGGATGACTCACAAACCAGGAGAACTCTCCGGTGGCGAACAACAGCGGGTCGCCATAGCCCGCGCGCTTATCCTCGAACCGCAAATCCTCCTCGCGGACGAACCCACAGGAAACCTTGACACGGAAACCGGAAAGAAGATAGAAGCAATTCTGATGGCATTGAACAGAGCGAAGCGGATTACACTGATCGTGGTCACACACAACCAGTCACTGGCCGACCGAATGTCCCAGCAAATCGGTCTGCGCGATGGGAGGATTTATACCCATGAATAAAAGAAATTTTCTTACATGCGCATCAATAGCTCTCATAACGATTCTCGTCTGGCCGACAGGAGGAGTAACGGCAGAAATAATAAGGACTGTCGCTCTGTTCCCTTTTGTGGTCCACAGCACCACTCCGAAGAGCGCCGCCAATCTCCAGGAAACAGTTTATCAGGGCGTTGCCGCGGAACTCCTGAAATCGAAAAACATCCGCCTTGTCGATAGGAAAGCCATTAGCGCCGCTACCGAAGGGAAACGCCTCAACGATGCCCTGGTCCTCGAAGTAGGCAGAAAGGCCGACGCTCTCTATACCATCACGGGGAGTGTGACCGAATTCGGTGAGCAAATCAGTGTGGATGCCCGACTGATCGATGTCCGCACGGGGAAAGCCCTCCCGGGAGTATTCGTTCAGGGCAAGGGCAGGCAGCGCCTCGGCGCCATACTCGCCCAGCTTCGGATGGACATCATAAGCCGGATCACCCCCGAGCAGAGGATCGCCCGCATCGAATTCAAGGGCAACCGAAAAATCGAGGGAAGCGCCATTAATCAAGTCCTGAAAAGCGTCGTGGGAGATCCGCTGACCGATGAGAACCTTTCGACCGATATCAAGGCCATATTCAAGATGGGCTACTTCGATGATGTCACGGCGGAGTTGACCGATATTCCCGAGGGGAAAGTAGTCGCCTTCCATGTTGTGGAAAAACCAATGATCACGGAGATCCGGATCACTGGTAACAAGGTCTTGAAAAGAGACGAGATTGAAGGTGCAATGACCGTCAGGACCCGGCAGACGGCAAATCCCGAGAGGCTCAAGGCCGACATGGAAAAAATCAAAGCCCTCTATGACAGCAAGGGATTCTACAACGCCGAAATCCGCTACTCCATTGAGAAGGCGGGTGAACGTGACGTCCACATCGTGATCAGCATTATCGAAAATGAAAAACTATTCATCCGGAACATCGCCTTCGAGGGAAACCGCACCTTCACTTCGAAAGAACTGAAGAACATGATGACCACAACCGAATGGGGCATCTTCCACTTCCTCACCGACTCCGGCGTTCTAAAAAAAGATCAGCTTAAGCAGGATGTAGGTAAGATCAATGCTTTCTATCTGAACAATGGCTTTATCAACGCAAAGGTCGGCGAGCCCGAGATCATCCGTGAAAGAGAAGGGATCACCGTCAAGATTACCGTTTCGGAGGGTCGGCAATTCCGCGTGGGCAAAGTGATCATCACCGGCGACGAGCTCAAAACACCGCGTGCGGATCTACAGGGGAAACTCCAGATCAAAAAGAAAGACTTCTACGACCGCGAAGCGATCATTAAGGATATGGATTACCTGGCGCAGGTCTGCAATGATGAGGGTTTCGCAAACGCCGATATCGCACCTCGCACCGAACCGCAAGACAAGACCCAGACCGTCGATGTGACTTATGAAATCATCAAGAAGAAGCTGGTGTATTTCAACCGGATCAATATCACCGGAAACACCAAGACGCGCGACAAAGTTATTCGCCGCGAGCTCTTTGTGGTTGAGGGCGATCTCTACAACCGGACAAAACTTAAGGACAGCTACATGGCCCTGAACCGGTTGCGATACTTCGAAGAGATCGACTTCCAGACCCAGAAAGGCCGCGACGAAACCCTGACGGACATAAACATCAACGTTAAAGAGAAAGCAACGGGAATGTTCAGCCTCGGCGCCGGATACAGCGCCCTGGACCAGGCCGTCTTGTCTGCTCAGGTCTCCCAGCAGAACCTCTTCGGCCGAGGCCAGACATTGAGTCTCAAGGCGAATATCGGCTCTCGCTTTACCCTTTACGACCTTTCTTTCGCCGAGCCCTGGCTTTTCGACATCCCACTGAGGAGCAAGTTCGACATCTGGAACCTCTACCGTGAATACGACGCCTACAAGCTCGATTCCAGCGGATTCGGGACAGTCTTAGGCTATCCCCTCTCGCGATACATAACCGGTTATGTTGGGTATCGCCTCTCTACGGATACTGTGAAGGATATCTTGGATACGGCATCGCTTTACATCAAGAAGCAGGCCGGAAAAACGACGAGCAGCGGCGTTTCTCTCACCGTCACCCGAGACTCGACAGACGATGCGATGTTTCCATCCACCGGATCGAAGAACAGCGTCTCACTGGAATATACCGGGGGCCCCCTCCTGGGCGACGTCGCTTACACACGCTACGGGGCAACCTCCTCCTGGTTCTTCCCGCTCCCCTTGGATACCGTTTTCGGCGTCCGAGGAAGGATCGGCTACATGACCGCCAACGAAGGGAAAGAAGTCCCTATTTATGAGCGGTACTATCTCGGAGGCATCAACTCCCTGCGCGGACTCCGGGAAGTGGGACCGAAAGATCCCGCCACGGGGACGGTCATCGGCGGTCTCACATTGCTGAACTTCAATATTGAGTATATCTTTCCGCTGGTCAAGAACGCCGGAATGAAGGGAGTGGTCTTCTTCGACACCGGTAACTCCTGGGAAAACGGCTACCGCCCGGAAGATATGCGAAAAACGGCGGGCGTGGGGATTCGCTGGTACTCGCCGATCGGGCCCCTGCGTCTGGAATGGGGGTATGTCCTCGATCCGAGAGAAAACGAATCCACCAGCCGGTTCGAATTCTCGATCGGAATGTTCATGTAGGTAAAAGGAAAGGTTCTGATACAAATACATTCGAAAGGGGAATAGGAAATGAAAAGATATGGTTTGTTTATTACGGGGCTGGTGATTCTGATACTGGTCCTTACGGGATCAGGAGCGGGGGCGGCTGAAAAGACGGGATTCGTGGATATAAAGGAAGTCATGCTCTCTTCCAGTTCCGGTAAGAAAGTGGTCGAGGATTTCAAAAAGACCAGGGAAAAATTGCAGCGAGAGGATAATGAACTCAAGAAGATCAAAGAAGACCTCGAAAAACAGCGCCCCCTTCTCAAGGAGGACGTTATAAAGGAAAAAGAGATCGCTTTTCAGAAGAAGGTCCGAGATTTTCAGATCGAGGTCAAGGATTCCGAGGACGAGTTCAAGGCAAAAGAGCAGGAACTGTTAAAGAGAGTGGTTCCTGATATTATGAAAATAGTCAAGACGATTGGCGAAAAGGAAAAATTCGGCATGATCATCGACGTGAGCCTCCTCCCTCTCGTCTATTACTCAAAAGAGAATGACCTGACAAAGCGGGTGATCGAGGAATTCATCAGGACATCCAAATCCAAGAAGTGACGGATGAAAAAAGTGATCAAGACATTAAGCGAGATCGCCATATTTGTGGGCGGCCGAATCAGCGGCGACGGCGGGATTCTCATCGAGCGGATACGGGGGATCGACGATGCCGGCGAGGGGGACCTCACTTTCGTGGCCCATCCGAAGTACAAAAAGAAAATAGAGACCACCGGGGCAAGCGCGATACTCGTTGCATCCGACACGACCTGCCCGGGGAAAAATCTCGTCATCGTCGAGGAACCTTATATCGCCCTGGGTCGGCTTTTGGCCCTCTTCCATCCCGAGGAAGAAGAGGTGACGGGAATCGACGAACATGCCTGCATAGAAGCCGAGGCTTCGGTCTCTCCGGAAGCCGTGGTTTACCCCGGCGTTCATATCTGCCGCGGGGCGAAGGTCGAGCGCAAGGCGATCCTCTACCCGGGGGTCTTCATCGGCAGGGATGCCATCGTCGGCGAAGCCTCTATTCTTTACCCCCGCGCCACTCTTTACCGCCGCTGCCTGATCGGACGGCGTGTGATCATCCATGCCGGCGCCGTCATCGGGTCCGACGGTTTCGGATTTGCCGGACCCGGACAGGAAAATCTAAAGATCCCCCAGGTTGGTTACGTCCAGATCGATGATGATGTTGAGATCGGGGCAAATACAACCATTGACCGCGGCACCCTCGGCAGGACCTGGATCCAGCGAGGGGTGAAGATCGATAACCTCGTCCAGATCGCCCATAATGTGGTGATCGGAGAATATTCCGTGGTGGTCGCCCAGGTCGGCATCTCCGGAAGCACACAACTGGGAAGAGGCGTCATCATCGGCGGACAGGCGGGTCTCGTCGGCCACATCCGGATCGGGGATCACGTCATGATTGCCGCAGGATCCGGGGTCCACAAGGACATCCCCGCGGGCCGAGTCGTCGCCGGCAAGCCGCATATGCCCCATGGGGAATGGTTAAAAATGGAGGCCTGTCGCTCAAAACTGCCGGCGATGCGGGAGACCCTATCTACCTTGCAACGGCGGGTCGCCGAGTTGGAAGAAAAGACAAAGAAGGAACTTTTATGAATATCCACTCCACAGCAGTCATCTCCCCCGACGCGACACTCGCCGAAGGGGTCGAGGTCGGACCATACAGTATTATCGGTCCCGATTGCCGAATCGGGAAGAACACGAGCATAGGCCCCCATGTGGTCATCGAGAGCCATACCGATATTGGAGAGGGATGCCGGATCTCCCAGTTTGCCTCCCTCGGCGGCGCTCCACAGGACTTGAAGTACCGAGGGGAGGAGACGCGGGTCGTGATCGGAAACCACAACACGATCCGGGAGTTTGTCACAATCCACCGGGCGACTGCAGCCGACATCGGCGTCACCGTCATCGGAAATCACAATCTGCTGATGGCATACTGCCACGTTGCCCACAACTGCAAGCTCGGGGATCATATCGTCATGGCCAACGCGGCCAATCTGGGCGGCCATGTCCACGTGGAAGACTTTGCCATCATCAGCGGGCTGTCGGGGATCCACCAGTTCACACGGATCGGAGCCCACTGCATCATCGGGGGGGCCTCGGCGGTGACCAAAGACATTCCCCCCTTCGTGATAGCATCCGGTAACTTTGCCAAGCTCTTCGGTCTGAACCTGATCGGCCTGAAGCGTCGAGGGTTCTCCGCCGAGGCGATCCAGGCATTGCGGGCAGCCTACCGGATCGTTTTCCGCTCCTCGCTGCTCTTGTCCGCGGCGATCAAAAAAGTCGAACAGGAGGTAGAAGATCTCCCCGAGATCCGGAAGTTCATAGATTTTATCCGGAAATCGGAACGGGGGATCTGCAGGTGAAAAAATGGAAGAAATCAGAATCGGCGTGGTCGGCATCGGACACCTTGGGGGCTACCACCTTAAAAAATATCAGAGCATTTCGGGGTGCCGGATCGTCGGGGTTGTCGACGCCGTCCCGGAGCGTGCCAGGCAGGCTGCGGATCTCTATGGTTGCCAGACGGTGTCCGATTGCCGGAAACTTGCCGGAATGGTTGACGCCGTCTCCATCGCCGTGCCGACCGGCGTCCATCACGAGGTCGCCTCGGTGTTTCTGAGGGCGGGCGTGGATGTCCTCCTGGAAAAGCCCATCGCTGCGACTCTTGCCGAGGCGGATGAACTGATCGCCCTGGCAGATGCGAAAGGGCTTGTTTTCCAGATCGGCTTTATCGAGCGCTTTAACCCGGCTGTGGCGGCCCTTCACACGGTGATGGAGCATCCTCTTTTCATCGAATCCCACCGTCTTCATCCCTTTTTTGAACGCGGCACGGACGTGGATGTCATCCTCGATTTGATGGTCCACGACCTGGACATCATCATCCATTTCGTCCGTTCCCCCGTGAAAACCATCGATGCGGTGGGAGTGTCGGTGCTCTCGGACAAGGTGGACATCGCCAATGTCCGCCTGACCTTTGCGAGCGGCTGCGTCGCGAACATCACCGCCAGTCGGGTCACCGGGAAGATCCTGCAGAAGATCCGTTTCTTTGGTGTCGAAGGATACCATTCGGTGGATTATCGTAAGCGAGAGCTGGTTTCTTTGGGCAGGAGAAACGGCGCCGATGGACGGCCAACGATCACGGAAAATCACGTGGAGGTTAAAATGCAGGATCCGCTGGAAGAAGAGATCCGCTCCTTCATCAGGGCTGTAAGCAGCCGGACCCCGCCGCTTGTGTCCGGGAGAGACGGTCATGCCGCCCTGGAACTGGCGCTGCGCATCAATGACGCGATCGACAAAAACCGCACCCAGCTTGATTCACTCGTGCACGTTGTCCCGCCCGCCGTCTCTCTTCCCGACGGACCGCTTGCAGGAGATCGGATGCAGTCATGAACGCCCGGAAGATCATGATCGTCGCCGGAGAGGCCTCCGGCGATCTGCATGGTGGAAATCTTGTCCGCGCGATACATCGCTTCGATCCGGACCTTTCCTTTTACGGCGTCGGAGGAACGCGGATGAAAGCCGCTGGAGTCAAACTGATCGCCGACGCCGCCGATATGGCCGTGGTGGGATTGAGCGAGGTGATCTTCAAGCTTGCTTCGATCCTGCGGATCATGCACCGCTTGAAGACCTCTCTGGTGAAGGAACCGCCCGATCTGGTCATACTCATCGACTACCCGGATTTCAACCTCCCGCTCGCCCGCGCCGCTCGGAGATCCGGGATAAAAGTCCTTTACTACATCAGCCCCCAGGTATGGGCCTGGCGAAAAGGGCGGATAGCCACGATCCGAAAGTCCGTGGACCGGATGGCTGTCATCCTCCCCTTCGAGGAGCATTTCTACCACGAAGCCGGTATGGATGTCACCTTCGTCGGACACCCGCTGCTGGATGAAGTGAAGAAAAAATATACGCGGGTAGAGGCGCTAAAGCGTTTCGGCCTTAAGGACGAGGCGATCACGGTGGGGCTTCTCCCGGGGAGTCGCCGGTCCGAAGTAACGCGGCTCCTGCCGGAAATGCTCCGGGCTTGCCGGATCTTAAAAGACAAGCTCTCCCCTCTCCAATTTGTTCTGCCTCTTGCCGGGACCCTTGATCCCAATCTCGTCCAGGATATCCTCCGGCAATTTCCCATCCAGGTCAACGTCATCCAGGACCAGATCTATGATGCCATCGCCATATCCGACGCGGCAATCGTCGCCTCTGGAACAGCCACACTGGAAACAGCGCTATTGGAAACCCCGATGGTCGTTGTCTATAAAGTTTCCGCCTTTTCCTATACCATCGGTCGGAGATTCATCCACGTGGATCATATCAGCCTGGCAAATATCATCGCCGGTCGTACCATCGTTAATGAACTGATCCAGGATGAAGCGAATCCGGAACGGATAGCCGCCGAGGTCAAGGAGCTCCTTGTCCATCGGGGAAAAGCCAGAGAGATGAAGATCGCACTTGCAGAGATAAGAGAAAAACTCGGCACGCCCGGGGCATCACAACGTACGGCAAGGATCGCCTGGGAGATGCTTAATT
>MICN01000098.1 GCA_001829875.1 Syntrophus sp. GWC2_56_31 | reverse complement strand
GCTGTCGGCGTCCATTATGCGAAGCTGGTGGTTTTGATCATCTCTGCCGGCCTGGCCGGAGGCGTCTTTGCGGGTATCTGGTTCGGAAAAATGCTGGGCGGCATCTATATGGAGGTGTATCGTTTCCCCTATCTTTTTTACACCCTCCATCCTTCGGTCATCTTTACAGCCGTCCTGATAAGCATTTTCTCGTCGCTTGCCGGCACTTTGCATTCGCTCTGGAGGGCCGCCAAGCAGCCTCCTGCCGAGGCGATGCGGCCCGAGCCCCCCGCGCAATACCGGGTGACGCTCATCGAAAAAACAGGCATTGGCCGCTGGCTTACACAACCGTCGCGGATTATCTTGCGGAATATCGAGCGCAAGCCGATCAGGGCTTGTCTTTCCATCATCGGCATCGCCGTCGCGTGCGCCACGATGATTTCCAGCGGATTTTTCAAGGATTCGATTGCTTTTATGGTCAATGTCCAGTTTGCTCTCTCCCAAAAGGAAGATATGACGGTCGCTTTTATCGAAGCCACTTCGCGCAGGGCAGTCTATGAACTCCAAGCACTCCCCGGTGTCGCTTACGCCGAGACGTACCGAACGGTGCCAGCAAAACTTACATTCGGTCACCACGCTTTCAAGACGGTGATCAACGGGATCGAACCGGACAGCCGCCTCCGCCTTCTATTGAACACCCGGCTCCGGGCCATATCCCTGCCCCCTTCCGGCATCGTACTGACCGATCATCTGGGTAAGATTCTCGGGGTGAAAGCCGGTGACATGCTGACTGTCGAGGTTCTCGAAGGATCGAAGCCGATCCGGCAGGTGCCGGTGGTTGCTTTGGTCAAGCTCTATCTGGGGGTGATGGGGTACATGGATATCACCGCGCTCAACCGGTTGCTGCGGGAGGGCGATGCCATATCCGGCGCTTACCTGATGACCGATCCCCTCCTCGGCGAGAAGCTCTATCAGAGTCTGAATAAAACACCGCGCATTTCCGGGACGGTGCTTCGACGCAACGAAATCCGAAATTTTCATGATATACAGGCCAAAGGGATGCTTTTTTTCACGTTTATTGCCACATTGATGGCATGCTCCATCGCTTTCGGCGTTGTCTATAACAGTGCAAGAATCGCGTTGTCCGAGCGAAGCCGGGAGCTCTCAAGTCTTCGGGTGCTGGGTTATACGCGAGGTGAAATCTCTTATATTCTCTTGGGCGAGCTGGGATTGATCACGTTCATCGCCATACCTGCGGGCTTTCTCATCGGATACTGGCTCTGTGCCTACATTGCGCAGGCACTGGCATCCGACCTTTTTCGGGTGCCTCTGGTAATAGAGTCAAAGACCTATGCCCTTGCGGCTGCAGTCGTTCTTGCGTCGGCCTCGGTATCGGGATTGATTGTGCGCCATAAACTCGATCATCTGAACCTTGTAGAAGTATTGAAAACCAGGGAGTAGTTTGATGAAAGCTTCGGTACGCAGAAAATTATTTGTCGCCGGCATCATCTTGGTTGTTGTCTCGGCAACGATCTACGGCTTCATTCCCAAGGCGATAGAGGTCGATCTCGTAGAAGTCTCGCGAGGACCCCTCCAGGTCACGATTGAAGAAGAGGGCCGCACCCGACTAAAAGAACGGTTCGTCATCTCGGCCCCTATTGCAGGGTATATGCAGCGCGTCAGCGCAAAGGTCGGAGATCCGGTGCGAAAGGGCCAGATCATGGTTGCCTTGGAACCGCTGCGATCGCAGGCCCTTGACCCGCGAAGTCGCGCGGAAGCCGAAGCGATCGTTTCTGCCGTAGAAGCCGGATTGAACGCGGCACTGGAAAAGGAGCGCGCTGCAACCGCCGATACCGAATACATCGAGAAGCGATTGGAGCGAATGACGCGTTTGTACGCCAAAGGATCCGTGGCGAAGGATCAGTTGGATCAGATCCAGTCCGAGGCAAAAAAGGCGCGAGCGGTTCAGGGTGCGGCGAAAGCCGCCGTCGATGTTTCCCGCGCCGATCTTGAACGGGCAAAAAAAACACTTCAAGACTACAGTCGCAGAAGAACCGAAACACGTGATACGGTGAATGTTGCATCCCCGGCGGACGGCAGCATTTTCAAAATTTACCGGGAAAGCGAAGGAACCGTCGCTGCCGGCGAACCCCTGATGGATATAGGCAACGCAAGGAATCTCGAAGTCCGCGTCGATCTCCTTTCTTCGGATGCGGTGAAGATTAAAAAAGGCGCCCGGGTGTTTTTCAAGCGTTGGGGCGGCCAGGGCACATTAACGGGAATCGTGCGGGTCATCGAGCCGGCGGGATTTACCAAATTATCAAGCCTTGGCGTGGAGGAACAAAGGGTATTGGTCATTGCGGATATGACATCGCCCTCCGATGAGTGGCGGGCCCTTGGCGACGGCTATCGCCTGGAAGCCCACTTTGTTATCTGGGAAGGGAAAGAGATCCTTCAAGTCCCGGCCAGCGTCCTTTTCCGTTCGGGAACGAAATGGGCTGTGTTTCTCGAAGACAACGGAAAGGCGCGGCAGCGCATCGTCGAGATCGGCCAAAGAAACGGCCTGACGGCAGAGATTATCTCCGGAATGAAGGAGAAAGAAAGGGTGATTGCCCATCCCGACGATTCCATCAGCGACGGCGCTCTCATCCGTCGGAGGAAGTAAATTTATTTTGATTTTCCCTGAAGATCGATAATATCTCTTTCTCGATCGAGAAGAAGGCCTCGGACACCTCGGGATCAAAATGGGTGCCTGTGCCCTTTTTCAGGATGTCCAATGATTGATCGACGGGCAAAGCTTTTTTATAGGGACGATTGTTGGTCAGGGCATCGAAAACATCGACGATAGCGGCGATTCGCCCCCAGAGAGGAATTTGGGAACCCTTCAATCCATCGGGATATCCGGACCCGTCCCATTTTTCATGGTGGGTCAATGCGATCTGTTCGGCCATTTGAATGACCTGCGAGTCCGAATTGGAAAGGATTCTTCCCCCGATGGTGGTGTGCAGCTTCATGATTTTCCATTCCTCGGGATCCAGAGGTCCTGGTTTGAGCAGGATCCGGTCCGGAATCCCGATCTTGCCGATATCGTGCATCGGTATGGCATAGAGACCGAGTTCAACATCTTGCGGTGGAAGGCCCATGACCCTGGCTATGGCGGCGGCGTAATATCCGGTGCTCTTAATATGAGTCCCTGTCACTCCATCCCTGCTTTCGACCGCCTGTGCCAGTCGGAATGCGGTGTCGAGTGAAGTTTGTTTAATCTTGTCAAGAGCGCTTTTCAACTCCTCATAAGCCTGGCTCAGTTGCCGGGTCCTTTTGTCCACTTCGGCTTCGAGGATTTTCTGGTAGTTGACCATGTGATCATTGAACAGCTTTACCTTTAAAAGGGACTGAACCCTGGCCCTTAGCTCAACCTGATCGATAGGTTTTGATAAAAAATCATCCGCCCCCGCCTCGAGGGCCTTGACCCGGTTTTCGACTTCGGCAAAGGATGAAACCACAACGATCGGAATAATTTTTGTCTTATCGGCCAGTTTGAGGCGGCGGGCCACTTCGTACCCATCCATTCTGGGCAACTGGAGGTCGAGTAATATCAGGTCCGGAAGAAAGGATTCGGCTTTCTCCAAACCGGTGATCCCGTCAAAAGCGGTTTCTACGATGTATCCCAGCCGGGTGAGAATCGTAGTAAGCAAACGGCTGTTCATGACATCGTCTTCAACAACAAGAATCTGGCTGGGCTTTTCCATATTTCTACCGTTACTGCTGAGCATTGGTGGTCCTCGGTAATTTTAGCACAAAGGCAGCTCCTCCCTCGGCGCCCTTCGCTTCAACGGTGATCTCCCCTCCATGAGCGATGACCAGGTTGCGGACGGTGGCCAATCCCAAACCGGTTCCCGATCGCTTTTTCCCGCTGGCAAAGGCATCGAAGATAGTAGGGATCAACTCCGGGGAGATGCCGGGACCATCGTCCGCGATCCGCATGTATACCGAGCTCGCATCACATCGGGTCGTGATCCAGATGTGTTTGTCCCGCGTGTCCTGGCCCCCGGTCCAGATCGCCTCCTGGGCGTTTCGAACGAGATTTTCGATCACACGGAGCATCCTGTCATTGTCGATGTTCACGAGCGGGTCAACACCCGATTCGTTCCGTAAAATCAGTTCTATCCCCATTGCCGCCAATTTCTGCTTCATCGGCAGACAAACCGTCTCCAGGTAAACCGACAGCTCGGTGGGCATAAGATTCAAGTCGGATGAACTGCCGCGGGCGAAATCGAGCACCTCGGCAATCATATGGCTCAGTCGATTGGCTTCGCTGATCACAGGTTCCAGGTCTTGGGTCACCATCTCGGACCCTTTGCCTATCAGAACGTCCTGCCTGGTGAGCTCGGCAAATCCGATGATCGAAGAAAGCGGGTTTTTCAGATCATGAACAATGGCGCTGGTCATCTGCCCGATTGCGGCCAGACGGCTCTCCCGTTCGCTCAATCTCCTCTCCAGGCGCCGCGTCCGAAGTTGTGCCGAAACCCTGGCTTTAAGTTCACGAATTTCAAAAGGCTTGGCCAGATAGTCATTGGCCCCCACCTCCAGACCCTCCGCGACGGCATCTCCGCCGGACTTGGCGGTGGCCAGAATCACCGGAATATGGGATAGGGACGGGTCCTTCCGGACCTGACGCGTGAGTTCGTAGCCGTCCATCCGGGGCATCATGATGTCCGAAACGATCAGATCCGGGACCCAGCGCCTCGCCGATTCGAGACCGTCCTGACCGTCCTTGGCCATCTCGATCTGATAATCATCGGCAAGATTCGTGGCGATGAAGAGGCGAAGATCCGGATTGTCTTCCACAACCAGTACTTTCTGTGCATCCGGCGAGGCCGTATTTCGGATTCTCTCAACGATATCGCGGTTGTCTCCGAACCGGGACCTCAAGACATCGGCCAGGAGCGTCTCCTTTTGAGTCTCTGATTTTTCCTCTGCGGCAGTGGTGATCAAAGCCACGGTCCTGGCATAGGATATCTGATCCTCTTGTCTGCGCCCGACGACCCGCCGCCGTTCCAATGTTTTGGAATCGGATCCCTT
>MICN01000097.1 GCA_001829875.1 Syntrophus sp. GWC2_56_31 | reverse complement strand
GCTGATCGAAAGCGGGAAATACCTTCGCGGGATGAGCCGGGAAGAGCAGGAAAACCTCTTAATGTCTGAATATATGAAGTTCGCGATCGGCAAGCCATCTTTTCTCGATCGATCACCTTTATAAGGGAAAATGGGGAAAATGGGGACGGAGCCCCTATTTTGCCGCGAGAAAATAGGGGCTCCGTCCCCATTTTCTCGCTACTTTCTGAGCGCCTCCTGAATTTGACGACCCGTTTCCGGTCCCTCGATCGCCTTTTCCATGGCGTCCGACAGGACGCCGTTGATCTGGCTTTCGAGCCTTTCCTCCGAGGTGAGGATATGATCCAGGGAGGAACTGCTCTCCGAGACAACCCGATAGAAGATCCGCTTCGCTTGGACGTCTGCGAAGATGAGTGTGACCCGTACTTTTGCGCTGTAACGTTTCATTGTGAACATCTCGATACAGGTGACATCGAGCGCGTCGATGGTCCCGCCGATAAGGATTTTCCCCCATTCCGGCTTGAGGGTGTTCTCGTCGAGGTCCCAGGTTGGCCTGTCCGGTGCGACGGCGTAGCCTGACTTGGATAAAAGCTCACGGAGAGCAGCAGCGACGGTGTCCGTCGGTTTGGCGTATCTGGGCAGGATCGGGATCGGTGTCCCATCCGATTTGATCACCCGGCCGATCAGCAGGGGGTCGTCTATCTTTCGCTGATCGGTAAACGATGCCACTATCAGGCTGTATTTTCTACCGTCGGTCACCGCCGCCGGAATGACTTTCGTAGGTTCATACCGCAAGCTGATGTTATATATTTGGGGTGCGCAGCCGTTGAGTAAAAACAGCAGACACAGGCAGATGGCTATCCGGATTGGCCACCGGCCAGGGTCTCCCCCCCTTACTCTGCATGCGGCAGCGGATGCCGTCGCGCTAAGCTTGTCCATGACCATAACCTCCTGAAGAGTTTAATCTTATTTTGCTTTTCCGCCCTTTTTTTCAAGGGTAAGAAGGATCTCGCCCGTTTTCTTGAGCTCCTCGCCGAATGCCCCCCAGTTCCCCTGCCGGAGAAATTCCTGCGCCTTCCGGAAATGGCCGAGGGCTTCGAGGGCCGTCTGCCGGTCGCTCATCTCACCGCCGGCCGCCGGCTTGGTTGCCTCCGCCCGCAACTCCCGGTCTTTCATCGGCCCCCCGCCGAAGATCTTCCGAAGGGACAGATCGAGCGTTTCCTCCATGGCGATGTTGTTGCCGTAAGCGACGATGACCCTTTTGAGCTCGGGAAGCTGGCCGTTGGAGGCCGCCAGGTAGAGGGATTCGACGTAGAGGATCGATTTCTCGATCGGGATCGCCAGGAGGCTCCCCCGGATCACATTCGATCCATGCTGCTGCCAGAGTGTCAGCTGCTGTGAGATATTCGTATCCTGGTCGATCCGGGCCTCGATCTGGCGGGGGCCGTAGACCAGTTTCTGCTTGGGGAACTTGTAGACGATCACTTTTCCGTAATTGGGAGCATCGCAGCGGGCGGCCATCCATGCCGACATGTTGTCCTTCATGCTGGGGGTGAACGGTGCAAGGAGGATGAACTCCTCCTTCTCGGCCCCGGGGAGCTTCATGATCGTGTAGTAGGGGTCCATAACCTGCTTGCTGCCCTTGCCGGAGACCTGCTTTCCGGGGATGGACCAGAGGTCCTCCTTGTTGTAGAAGACCTGCGGATCCTGCATGTGATACGCCCGGTACATCCGCGCCTGGATCGTCATCAGTCCGGGCGGATAGCGGACATGGTTCCGGAGCGCCTCGGGCATCGCTTCCATCGGTTTAAAGACGCCGGGGAAGATCCGGCTGTAGGTCTGCATGATCGGATCGGTCGGGTCGCTTACATAGAGCTGGACCGTCCCGTCGTAGGCGTCCACGATCGCCTTGACGGTGTTGCGGATGTAATTCCCCATATCCGGGGTCGGCTCCGAGTAGGGGAAACGGTCCGTGACCGTGTAACCGTCGATGAACCACAGCAGCCGCCCCTCGGGGGAGACGACGAGATAGGGGTCGTGATCCAGGCGGGCAAAGGGGGCGATCATCGAGACCCGCTCGCGGACGTTCCGGTGGTAGACGATGCGGCTTTCGGAGGTGATGTCGTCCGACAGCAGCATCGTGATCGATCCGAACCGGGCCGCAAATATCAATTTTTTCAGGAAAGAGAGGGGGACGCCTCCCTTTCCTTCATAGCGCGAGTAAACATTCTTGTCTCCCACGGGGTAGTCGAATTCGGGCATCTTGGTCCGGACGAACACATATTCGTTGGAGTTCTCCCCGAAATAGATCTCGGGACGAGTGACCTTCAGAGAGGCCGTCGAGACGGGGGGGATGTCCTTGATGAAAAACTCCGGGAGCCCCTCGGCGGAGACGCGGTTCACCGGGCCTACGACGACGCCGTAACCGTGGGTGTAAGCGAGATGCTCGTTGACCCAGGTTCGGGAGGGCAGGGCCGGATAGGAGATCTCCCTCGGAGAGAGCATGATCTGTCGGTATTCGCCGTCGATCGTGTAGCGGTCGTTATCGACGCCTGTGAATTTGTAGTAGGTCCGCATCTCCTGGAGCTGGGCGTATGTCTGGAGCAGCGGTGCATGGTCCCACAACCGTATGTTCTTCACAGTGAGAACATTCTTCTCGAGGTCCTTCGCCGTGAGGTTCTCTTCCGTCGGAAACTCTTGCTCTTCGATCTGTGTAAGGCCATAGGCGAGACGGGTGTATCGGATGTTCTTCTCCAGATAGGGTGTCTCGGCGACGATCTCGTTGGGAATGACCTGGAATTTCTGGATGAGGGAGGGGTAGACGCCTTGGCCCAGGACACTCGTGGCGACGAGCAACAGGATCGCTGCCGCCGGAAAACGCCAGTCCTGGCGGATGGCAAAAGTGATCGCGGAAAGACCGGCGAGGGCATAGAGTCCCATCATGAGTTTCAGCACCCAGATCTGTGTGGTCACCTCGGTGTATCCCGGGCCGAAGACCACCCCCCGCTTCGTGAAGAGGAGGTTGTTGAGATCGAGCCAGGCGCCCAAGACGCCCCAGAAAAAAAAGAGGGACAGAAGAAGCGCCAGATGCATCCGTGCGGCAGGGGCGATCTTGAATATTCGGGGCGGTATGAACAGGAATGAACGCCGGGTCAGATAGATGAATCCCGTCGCCGCCGCCGTCACGATCAGGACGAACTTCAACCACCCGAAAAGGTGCAGGAGAAAGGGAAGCTGGAAGACATAGAAACCGATATCCTTCTCAAAGAGCGGGTCGGTGACGCCGAAGGGGGAGGGATTCAGGAGGAGGAGCAGGTTTTCCCACTGGGCGGATCCGTTGGCGGCGGAAAAAAGACCGATGAGGAGCGAGCCCGCGAGGATCAGTATCTTGAGGGAAGCCGGTTCTATTTCCCTGAAGGGGAGAGCGAACCCTGCCGCCGGATCGCCAAAAAGGGGTTCCCGCGACAACCGCATGGCGATCAGCAGATTGATGTAAAGGATAAGAAAAAAGCCCGCACCGAAAAGGGCGCCGGTCTTGATCTTCGCCAGGAGGGTCACAGTGAAGATCGTCTCGTAACCCACCTCCTGGAACCAGAACCAGTCGGTAATCAGACCGATGATCCGAAGTAAAGCAACAAATATGACCAGCGCAACGACAAAGACGATCATCCCTTTCATCTGCCTGGCTTGGGCCTTTGGTAAATGGATAATGGTCATGTTCTTGTCTCCTTGCTTATGGGGAGGCTGGTGATGGGGATAGATTTAAAGATCTGTCCCCCCCGTGGTCTCGACGGCTTTCCGGTATTCGCTCGCTAGAAACGCTTTTTCTACACCGTGATCGATGAAATCCCACGGCAGGATTTCCCCGGTTTCCTTACGGCGGTAAACATAGAAGTTGGCATTCAGATTCACCTCCCTGAAGGCTTGTGCCCAGTTGCCCTCGAACCGATGGACTGCGAGAAGCAGCTCTCCCACCCGTCTGTCGCCAAGGGAGAGTAATGCCTGGATGTAGTTCCATTTCGGGAGGTCGTGGATGACCGAGACTGCCCTCTCGCCGCGGAGGCTGGTGGTGATCCGCCGGATTCTCCGCTTGACGACCGCCGTATCCTCCAGGGGGCACCACTGGAACGGCGTCGCAGGCTTCGGGATGAACTGGTTGATGCTGAGCGTCAAACGCCGAAACCCTTTTGCTCCCGCAGATGAATGGCGGGCTCGGTGTTCCATTGCCTTCACCAGACGGATGATGGCCTCCACATCTTCGTCCGTCTCCGTCGGCAGGCCGACCATGAAGTATAGCCTCAAATACACTATATCATATTCCAAAAGGTTGTCCACTGCGGAAAATATCTCCGCTTCGGTAATCCCTTTGCGGATCAGGTCCCGGAGGCGCTGGGATCCGGCCTCGGGGGCGAGCGAGAGGGTCTTCACGCCGGTTTCCTTAAGAAGCGCCGCAATCGATCCGTTGAGGCGATCCATACGGAGGGAGCCGATGGCGACCGATCCCCCTTTTTCCATGATGGAGCGGCACAGGGGGATGAGTTCGGGATGGTCCGAGACCGCTGTACCTAACAGGCCGATGTTCTTCCTCTTTTCCAGACCCCGGCGGAAGGATGCCGCCAGGGTCGCGGCGCTGCGGAAACGCACGGGTCCGCAGGCGTGACCGGCGGCGCAGAAGCGGCAACCCCGTCGGCATCCCCGACTGACTTCCGTAAGGAACATGCCGCCGAAATCGCTGTTGTCTGTCGTGATGACTTGCTCGGTTGGGAAGGAGTTGAGGTCGGCGGCGAAGCGCCGGACGATCCGCGGGGTGAAGGCATCGTCCAGGGGCTCCCGGGCTGCGATGCGTCCTTGCGTATCGGTGGCTACCCGGTAAAAGCGGGGGACGTACGCCCCGGGGACTTCTCTCTGTATTCGGTCAAGAAACGCCTCCCGTTTGAGTTTTCTGTGGAAGGCGACCGCCGCGTCGAGAAAATCGGGGAGCAGGGCCTCGCCTTCGCCGATCAGAAAGAGGTCAAAGAAGTCGGCGAGGGGTTCGGGATTCAGGGTGACGGCAATGCCGCCGCCGATCACCAGAGGGGCTTTCTCGCCTCTCGCCTTCGCTGTGAGAGGGATCGCAGCCATATCGAGAATCTTTAGGATGTTGGGATAGTCGTTTTCAAAGGAAAGGGAGAACGCCACCATGTCAAAGTCGACCAATGGCCGTTGCGATTCCAGGCTGAAGAGCGAACCGGCAGATGCGACATGGAGCGCCTCATCGCCGGAATCGGGGAGAAAGACCCGTTCGCACAGGCAGGCGGGATGATGGTTGATGAGGGCGTAGACGGCCTGAAACCCGAGATTGGACATCCCGGTCCGGTAGACATTCGGATAGGCGAGGCAGATTGTCACGGCCTCCCCCCAGATCTTCCGGACGCCCCCGTCCTCCCCGGCGAGGAGATCAAGGCATTTCTTCTTCAGTTTCCATGACATTACTGAGTTAACGGCCTCGTAGTAATTTTAAAAACGTGAAACTGTGACGGCTTCGTAAAAAGGCCGCAGGCAAGGCGCGCGAGTCCTGAGGAGTGAGGCGTACTTTTTCGTACGCCGCAGCAACGAGGGACGAAGCGCAACGCAGCATCCGGGCTTTTTACGTAGCCGTCGAAATTAGTCCGCCTGTCGCCTCAAGAACGTAGGGATCTCCAGATCCGTATTCTCCTCTGCGTCCTCTATCCCGGTATTTATCGGAGCGGCGCCGTCCTTTGTCTTTTCCTGTCTGATGAATGTGGGAACGGCCAGATTGCTCCGCCGGACGCTGCCGAGGGATGTGACGTTGCTCCTGGGCAGTTCTGCATTGTCGAGCCCGGTTGCTATCAAAGTGATCCTGATTTCATCCCCCATCGTCTCGTCGACGACCGTGCCGAAGATGATATTCGCATCCTCGTGGGCCTCGGACTGGACCAGCGAGGAGGCCTCATGAATTTCGTAGAGGGTCATGTCCGGGCCGCCGGTGATGTTCAACAGGACGCCGCGGGCGCCTTGGATGGTATTGTCTTCGAGGAGCGGCGAGGAGATTGCCTTCTGGGCGGCCTCCACGGCTCGATTCTCGCCGCTGGCCACACCGGTCCCCATCAGGGCCATGCCCATTTCGGACATGATGGTCTTCACATCGGCGAAGTCGAGGTTGATCAGACCCGGTATCATGATCAGATCGGAGATCCCTTTGACGGCGTGATAGAGGATATCATCGGCCTTTTTGAAGGCTTCGATGAGTGAAATATTGCGTCCGGCCAGACTGAGGAGACGCTGGTTGGGTATAATGATGAGGGTGTCCACTGCCTTTCGCAGCTCGCTGATTCCCCCATCGGCCTGGCTGTTTCGCCTCTTTCCCTCGAACAGGAAGGGTTTCGTCACGACTGCAACCGTCAGCGCCCCCGTCTCCTTGGCAATCTCTGCCACGATCGGGGCGCCCCCGGTGCCGGTGCCGCCGCCAAGACCCGCTGCGATGAAAACCATATCGGCTCCTTCGATATGGGTCTTAAGCAGTTCCCGTGCTTCGAGGGCAGCCTGTCTTCCAATATCCGGGTCGGAACCGGCGCCAAGCCCCTTGGTGACTTCAATGCCTAGCTGGATCTTGATCGGCGCGGAGGACCTCTCGAGTGCCTGTGCATCGGTATTGGCAGCAATGAAATCAACGCCCCGAAGATGGTATGAAATCATGGTATTGATGGCATTCCCTCCCGCACCGCCGATGCCGATCACTTTGATCTTGGCTGCACTCAGCACGCCCGTATCCGACAATTCGAACATAACGCCGTTCCTCCCTAAAAAAATTCGAGAATCCATTGTTTAAGTCTTTTCAAACTCCTGATGATAAAATTCCCCTCCGCCCGCCCCAGCATTTCCCGTTCGATGTTTCTGCTCCCGTAAACCACGAGTCCCACGCCGGTCGCGTACAGGGGGCTGTTGACCACGTCCGTAAGCCCGCCTATCTTTATCGGGCAACCCCGCCGGACCGGCATGTTGAAAATCTGCTCCGCAAGCTCCGGTATCCCTTCAAGGATCGACGCCCCGCCCGTCAGGACAACCCCCGCCGCCAGGATGTCCTCGCAGCCGGATTTGGTGATCTCCTTGTAGGCCATCGAAAGGATCTCTTCCATACGGGGCTCTATGATCCGGCCTAATATCTGCCGGGAGACCTCACGGGGTTCCCGCCCCCCAACGCTGGGGACTTCGATCGATTCATCCTTGGGAATCATCGGCATGTAAGCGCAACCATAACGGATCTTGATCTTTTCCGCCTCGGCGATGGGTGTTCTAAGGCCTGTTGCTATGTCGCTCGTCACATAGTTGCCCCCAACCTGCAGGACCGCTGTGTGCTTGATGCTACCCTCCGAGAAGATCGCGATGTCGGTTGTCCCGCCGCCGATGTCGATCAGGGCAACCCCGAGGTCCTTTTCGTCTCTGCTCAGGACCGCTTCGCTGGAGGCGATCTGCTCCAGGACGATGTCGTTGATGTCCAGTCCCACACGATTGACCGATTTCACAACGTTCTGGATGGAGGTGACGGCGCCGGTGACGATGTGGACCTTCGCCTCCAGACGGACCCCCGACATCCCTACCGGATCGCGGATGCCGTCCTGTTCGTCGACGACGTAGTACTGTGGCAGGGTATGGATGATCTGCCGGTCTAAGGGGATGGCGATCGCCTTGGCCGCGTCTATCGCCCGTTCCACATCATCGGCGTCCACCTCGCGACCCTTGACGGCCACGATGCCGAGGCTGTTCTGTCCCCGGATGTGACCGCCTGCGATCCCGACATAGACGGAGCGGATCTCGCAGCCGGAGATGCGCTCCGCCTCTTCCACGGCCCGCCTGATCGACTCTACCGTACTTTCGATGTTGACGACGACACCTTTTCTCAATCCCTCCGAAGGGTGGGAGCCGAGGCCGATAATGTCGAGTCCCAGCTCCTTGATCTCACCAACGATCATACAGGTTTTCGTTGTTCCGATATCCAGACCGACAACCACATTCTCTTTCTTCCCCATGCCTCCTCCGGCTCCAGATTGAATCACATCCTTCGCGCCTTACATCCGGTATCGCTTTCCGGCGCCAACCGGTCTTGCAGGCTCAAGGATATTGCGCTGCTGGACATTGATTTTCGTCGGGTCGTTCAAATCGATAAGTAAAAAACCGGTCTTCATGTTCTTGCGGTCCAAATCCGCCATGACGGGGATCAGTCGCTTCAGCTTGTTTTCATAACCGTCGAAACCCAGCTGCAGGCAGAGACCCGTTTCGGTGAACAAAGAGAGCCCGAAGGTCTCGTTTCCATGGACCTCCGATACCGCACCGATGGCGGGGATGTCCTTCGCATCCGCAAGATAAATCAGCAGAGCGATGGATTTCATCACCAACGCCTCGTCGGTTATCCCCTCCCGGACCAAGCCTGTGAGAACCGGAAGATTGGGTTCATCGCCGGATTCCATCCTTTTGAAGGGCGCCCCGTTACTGTCGAGGAGGTAGAGTCCACCCTGCTTTTGCAGGAGGGCGACCGCTTTTCTTTCCCGGATCACGATGACCAGCCGGTCTGGAAACTCCCTCCCGATGAAGACCTCGCGGATCCAGGGGTTTGTCCTGATCCGACGGGCAATCGCGTCGGGATTGAGCGTCAGGATGTTCGCAGCGGGACGGATGGCGGCCAGAGTCAGGATATCTTTTTCGGTCAGTTCCTTGCATCCCCGAACAACGGTCTCCCGGATGCTGAGAGTGGAGGAACGAATCGTCAAGTCGAAGCCGAAAAGCAGCAGGGCGGTGACGGCGGCGATACCTCCTGTCAGCAGGAGCGCCCGGCCGATTTCCCGTAGGACCTCGTCGGCGTGTCGCTTCAGTCGGTTTTTTTTCGCTTCAAACCGCAGGCGGAACGGTTTCTTCATTTACTCTCCGATGATCTTTACCTCGGTTTCAAGGGCATAGCCCGTTGTCTCAAAAACCCGCTTCCGAACAAGGTCGATCAGGTCGAGGATCTCCCCCGCGCTCGCCGCTCCCCGGTTGATGATAAAATTGCCATGTTTCTCCGATACTTGGGCGTCGCCGATCCGTATCCCTTTAAGCCCTGCCGTTTCGATGAGCCTGCCGGCGGGTATCTCCCGGGGATTTTTAAAGATTGAACCGGCGTTCCTGAATTCCAGTGGGTGCTTTTCCCTGCGGAGGGAAATAATTTCACGGACCCGTCCGGCGATTTTCTCCCGCTCCCCCCGCTTAAACCCGAACACTGCGCCGATGATAACCGTTTCTGCGGGTAAGTCAAGATTTCTATATGTAAAAATGAGAGATTCACGGGTGACGGTGCGGAGACCCTCGACCGGGTCCAAGAGACGAAGCGAGACGCACACATCCTTGATCTCTCTCCCGTAAGCGCCGGCGTTCATCCGGATGGCGCCGCCGACGCTCCCCGGGATTCCGGCACAGAATTCCATTCCCGAAAGACCCCTGCGCTCGGTCTGGGCGACCAGTTCAGCGAGCGAGACGCCCGATTCCGCCTCCAGACAGACGGTCCCGTTGCTGTCCTTCTTCTCTTCAATGGCGCATATCGCCGCGAGCGAAATGAGGGCGCCTCGGTAGCCGCCGCTTGTGACGATCAAGTTGGTCCAGTTGCCGACGGGGAGAAAAGGGATATGGTTAGCCTTGAGAAACGCGACCGCCTCCAAGAGTTCCTCCGGGTTTTTCGGAAAGACAAGCGCGTCGATCTTCCCCCCGACGCCCATCGAGGTATGACGGTCCGCGGGTTCGTCGAAGCGGATCTCTCCGGACACCTTTGTCTGGAGTTCCCTACGCCATGTTTCATCCCTGCGCATCCGCCTTTTCCCCTCTCATCCGTTTCAGAAACGCCTCTCCCACTTTCCAGACACTTCCCGCTCCCTGGGTCAGGATCACGTCTTTAGGCTGTGCGACCTGAGCAAGATGCTCCACAACGGCGTCAAAACTCGAAAAATGGACGGCGTCCGGATGACCGGCCTCGCGGATCGCCTCGCAGAGCGCTTCCGCGCTCACCCCGGGGATCGGCTCTTCGCTCGCGGGATAGATATCGGTGACGATCAGAGAATCGGCGTCGGTAAAGGCCGTCAGGAACTCCCGAAACAGGGCCTGCGTTCGGGTATAACGGTGAGGCTGGAAGACAACGATGATCCGCCCGGTCCAGACCTGTTTTGCCGCGGCGAGCGTGGCGCGGATCTCTGTCGGGTGATGGCCGTAGTCGTCGACCACGGTCATGCCTTGTGCCTCTCCGCGGACTTCCAGTCTCCGCTGAACACCCGTAAAATGCTGCAGCCCTTCCCGGATGACGGGGAAGGTCAGATCCATTTCCCGGGCCACCGCCGTCGCCGCCAGGGCGTTATAGACGTTAAATAGTCCCGGGACATTGAGTTTCACGGTTCCCAGAAGGATGTCCCGATAGAAAAGCGAGAATCGGGAGGTGGAACCGGAGTAGACAATGTCGGTCGCCCTGTAGTCGGCCTCTGCTGCAAGGCCGAAGGTCACAATCTTTCGTTTGATCCGGGGGAGGATCTCCCGCGTGTGGACATCGTCCAGGCAGAGGATAGTCGAGCCGTAAAACGGGACGATGTTGGCAAAGCAAAGAAAGGCTTCCCTGATCTCTTCCACGTCCCGGTAATAGTCCATGTGCTCCCGGTCGATATTTGTAATGACGGCGAGGCAGGGGCTCAACTTGAGGAAGGATCCGTCGCTCTCGTCCGCCTCCGCTACAATCACTTCCCCGTCGCCCAAACGGGCGTTGCTCCCGATGCTGGCAAGCTTGCCTCCGATCACCATCGTCGGGTCCAGACCTCCGTGGGCGAGGAGCGTCGCGACAATCGAGGTCGTTGTCGTCTTCCCGTGGCTGCCCGAGACGGCGATGGAGAATTTCATCTTCAACAGTTCTGCGAGCATCTCTGCGCGCGGAATAACCGGGATGTTGCGCCGATGGGCCGCGAGCACCTCGGGATTATCCGGCCGAACGGCTGTAGAGGTGACAACGACGTCGGCATTGCCGATATGGGAGGCATCATGCCCCCGGTGGATCGCCGCGCCCATGTCATCCAGACGCTGGGTAATGTCGGTCGAAGCGAGATCCGAACCGCTGATCTCATAACCTAAATTCAGGAGAACCTCGGCGATCCCGCTCATGCCGATACCGCCGATGCCGACGAAGTGGATACGTCTGATCTTCCGGTACATGCTGCTTTTCTGAAGGAACTCTTTCATCGCTTTCCTCAGGCATTCTCGGTTGGTCGCCGGTTTCGGACCAGCGACAGACAGATGTCGACAATCTCCTTGGCCGCGTTACGCTTGCCCAAAGCGGCGGCGGCGGCTTCCATCTTCCGGACGGCGCCCTGATTTTGATAAAGCTGTTCAATCATCCTCGCCAGCCCCGGTCCGCTCAGATCCTTTTCCGCGATCGCTTCCGCCGCCCCGGCACGGGAGAGCACCTCGGCGTTTAGCGCCTGATGGTCGTTTACCGCGAAAGGGAAGGGGATCAGGATCGAGGCCTTCCCGCCGGCGGTGATCTCCGCGATGGATGTCGCGCCTGCCCGGCAGATCAGGAGATCGGCCTTATGGTAAGCCGCGGCCATGTCCACGATGAACGGTGAAACTTCGGCCGAAAAACCGTGTTTACGGTAGGTTGCGCTCATCGCCTCCAGATCTTTTTCCCCCGCCTGATGTATGAAACGGAGCAGGTCCTTCAAGTGCTGCAGGCCGGCCAGCGCCTCGCCGACCATCCGGTTGATCGTGTGAGCCCCCTGGCTCCCTCCGAAGACAAGGATCGTGAACCGGGGGTCCGTTTTCTCCCCCTGCTGTTTTTCTGCAGTGAAAGCCGCACGAATCGGATTTCCAGTGATATGTGTCCGCCTTTTCGGGAACCACCTCTGCGATATCGGGAAGGCGAGAAAGATCCGATCGGCGAGATAGCCGAGGGTTCGGTTGGTCAGCCCTGGAAAGGCGTTCTGTTCGGCGATTGCCGTTTTCACCCCCATGAGAAAGGCGGCGAGGACCGCCGGTCCCGAGGCGTAACCCCCCACGCCGACAACGATGTCCGGGCGGAATTCGCGAAGGATCCGGAATGAGGCGAAAAGGCCTCCGGGGATCTTCGTGAGGGCGCCAGCGATCCTAAGCGGCCTTTGTCCCTTGATCCCTTCCACATGGATGGTCCTGAGCGGAAGTCCCAGTCCGCCCAGAATCTTCTTCTCAAGACCCCGTTCGGTGCCGATAAAGAGAACCTGGTTTGCGGGATGCCTGCCGAGGAACTCTTCGGCGATGGCGATCCCCGGAAAGAGATGACCCCCTGTTCCGCCTCCGGCGATGATCATCCCGATGCCGCGGCGATTTGGTGTTGATTTATCTTTCATAAGCAGAAATATTAAGTAAAATTCCCGCCGCAACCAGGGACATCATCAGCGAGGTTCCCCCATAACTCAGGAAGGGGAGGGCGAGCCCTTTGAGAGGGATCAAACCGGTCACGCCCGCGATGTTGATGAAAGTCTCCAGAGCGATCAGCATCGTCAGCCCCGCGGCGAGCAGGTTTCCGAAAAGATCAGGCGCCCGCAGCGAGATCTGGAACCCTCGGATAATAAGAATGACATAAAGAAAAAGGATCAGCCCGACACCGACGAAACCGCTCTCCTCGGCAATGACCGAGAGGATGAAGTCGGTATGGGGTTCCGGGAGATAAAAGAGCTTCTGCATCCCGTCGCCGATCCCCACCCCGAAGGCGCCGCCCGAGCCGAAGGCAATAAGGGACTGGATAATCTGAAAACCGGAGTTACGGGGGTCTTTCCAGGGATCGAGAAACGTCAATAGCCGGGTGAGGCGATATCGTTTGTAAATGAGGAGCCAGATCAGGACGGGGAGGAACAGGGCGGCGAGTCCCGCCAGATGGACGATCCTGCCGCCGGCCAGATAGACCATCATGAGGGTGATGACAACGATGATGACGGTGGTGCCGAAATCCGGCTGCAGCAGGATCAGCCCCACAATGACCCCCGTAACGCCCAAAGGGATGAGCAGTCCCTGGATGATCTCCCGCACGTGGTTGGCCCGCTGGGTCAGGAAATGGGCCAGAAAGAGGATCAGGGCAACCTTGGCCAGCTCTGAAACCTGAAAAGAGAATACCCCGAGGTTGAACCAGCGAACGGCGCCGCCGGCTTTGATCCCTAAATGGGGAATCCAGATCGCGCACAGGAAGAAAATCGTGACTCCGATGCCCGGCCAGGCCAGTTTCCGGAGCTTGTAGTAGGGAATCCGGGTCATCAGTACCATGAGCAGCAGGCCGAGAAAAAAGAAAAAAAGCTGTTTCTTGAGAAAGAACTGGCCGTCACGGAATCGTTCCATGGCGAGGATGGAGCTGGAGGAGTAAATCATCACCGTCCCGATGGTGACCAGAAGCAACGTGACCAGCAGGAGGATCAGATCCGGTTTCTTTTCTTGCGTCACGCTTTTCATCGTTACAATGTCCTGACCAGTTCTTGAAATGCTCTTCCCCGGGCTTTGTAATCCGCAAATTCGTCAAAGCTTGCGCATCCGGGTGAGAGGAGGACGACATCGCCATGCGACGCAAGATTCCGGGCCATTGCCACCGCCTCTTTCATAGTGGTCGTCGATTGCGTGTGAACCACCCCGCCGATGAGGCGGTTGATCGTCTCCCTTGCTTCGCCGAAAAGAATCAGCTCTCGGACCCGATCCCGGATCAGGGGGGAGAGCGTCTCGAAATCCCCCTCTTTGTCCCGTCCTCCGAGGAGGAGAACGACCGGTTGGGAGAAACACTCGAGCGCGCGCATCACCGCCCCGACATTGGTCCCTTTGGAATCGTCATAAAAGCGAACACCATTTTTCTCTTCGACAAATTCGATCCGGTGGGAGATGCCTCGAAAACCCTCCACACCCCGGATGATATCCCGGGGGGCGCAGCCGCACGCCCGGGCGGTCAGGATGGCGGCCATCACGTTTTCTATGTTGTGACGTCCCGGGATCCGGATCATCGCGAGAGGGTATCCCTCGCGATCGCCGTCGGGGGAAACGCGGACCAGTTTCTCGCCTTCAAGGAACATCCCGCGAGCGACGGTGGTAGAAGAGCTGAAGCACTCGACCCGCGCTCTCAGGCGACCGATAAGCGATCCCGTCGATGCCTCGTCGGCATTGAGGATGGCGAGGTCGGAACCGCTCTGCCGAGAGAAGATCGATTCCTTGATCTGCCGGTAGGCGGCAAAGCTGCCGTGATAGTCGATGTGATCGCTTGTGATGTTCAGCAAAAGGGCGATAGCGGGGTGGAAATCCCGTATCCACTGGAGCTGGAAGGTGCTCACCTCGATGACCGCCCAAGCGGCCTCTTGGGGCCCGTCGACGTAGCCGATCAGGGGGTCGCCGATATTGCCTCCGACAAAGACCCTTTTCCCCGCGGCGCGGAGAATTTCCCCGATGAGCGTTGTCACGGTCGTCTTTCCGTTCGTGCCGGTGATGGCGACAAGCGGCGTCTTCAGAAATCGCGAGGCCAGTTCGAGTTCGCTGACGATCGGTATTTCCCGCCGGATGGCCTCTAAAAGAATGGGGTTTGACGGATAGACGCCCGGTGACGGGACGACGAGGTCCACGCCCGCGAGAATCTCCGGACCATAAGAAACGATGGCCGGCTCTGACCGCAGCTTCTTCAGCTCGGAGAGAGCTTCTCCCCATGCCGTTATCGGCTTTTCATCGGTGACGGCGACCGCGGCTCCCAGACCTGTGAGAAAGCGGGCTGTTGCGACTCCCGTTTTCCCGATGCCGATGACCGCCACTTTTTTATTTCGAAGATTCATCGCCGCTCGATCACCTCAGTTTCAGCGTGCTGATTGCCACAAGGGCGAGCAGGATGGAGATGATCCAGAAGCGGACGATCACCTTGGGTTCGGGCCACCCTTTGAGTTCGAAATGGTGGTGGATCGGCGCCATCTGGAAGATGCGCCTGCCTTTGGTGAGTTTGAACCAACCGACCTGGAAAATGACGGAGAAAGTCTCCAGGACGAAGATCCCCCCTACGATGGCCAGAAGTATCTCCTGTTTTGTCAGAACCGCAACGGCGCCCAGTGAACCGCCGAGGGAGAGCGCGCCCACATCCCCCATGAAGACCTGGGCGGGATAGGCGTTATACCAGAGAAATCCGATGCCGGCGCCGACGATCGCCCCGCAGAAGATGGCCAGTTCCCCGGTTCCGGCCACATAAGGGATTTGGAGATAGGAGGCGATCTTGATGTTTCCGGCGAAGTAGGCAAACAACAGATAGGTCATGAAACAGGTAATCGCCGGGCCGATGGCAAGGCCGTCCAAACCGTCGGTGAGATTGACCGCATTGGCAGCGCCCACGATAATGAAGGTCGATAAAAGGACATACCCCCAGCCCAGGTTGGGGAGCGCCGTTTTGAAGAAGGGGATCGTCACGATGGGGTTGTATCCCGGCTTCAGGTAGAGGATGAGAGCGACGAAGAGCGCAATCGCAATCTCCGCGGTCAGGCGGATCTTGCCCGGTACGCCCCGGCTGTTTTGCCGGGTGAACTTTCGGTAATCGTCGAGAAAACCGATGAGCCCGAATCCGAGCATGACCATGACCGCGAGCCAAATATAGCCGATCGTCAGATTGGCCCAGAGCAGAGTGGAAATCGTGACGGCAAAGATGATCAGGATGCCGCCCATCGTCGGGGTCCCTTTCTTGGAGAGGTGGGAATCCGGCCCGTCTTCACGGATCGTCTGGCCGATCTGGAGCGCCCGAAGCTTCCTGATCAGCCAGGGCCCGATGACAAAGCAGATGACGAGCGAGGTGATCGCCGCATAGATGGTCCTAAACGTGATGTAACGAAAGACGTTAAAGAATGAGTACGTCTCATGGAGCGGGTATAAAAGGTGAAAAAGCATTTTTCTTTCCTCGCCGGCGCCTCCGGTTTTTTGGTGGCGAACCTTTACACTCTTTACGGCTTCAGGTCAAATTGCGAAATGATGGCCTCCGCTGCGACTTCCATTTTCATCATCCGAGATCCCTTGATCAGGATCCAATCCTCCTTTTTCAGGAAAGACAGGAGCGAGGCGAGGACCTCTTCGGGATCATCGAAAAAGACGATACCCTCCCTGGGAAAGCCGTTTTTCATCGCCCCCTCGGCCGTGGACCTGGAATGTGCGCCCTTCAGAAAAACCCGATCAACACCGCTCTTTACAAGAAATCCCCCGACTTCCTCGTGTAATTCCTGCGCCTGTGCTCCAAGCTCCAGCATATCACCCAGGATCACGGTTGCCCGGCCCTCTCCCCGAAGATCCCGCAGGGTTTTGAGCGATTCCCGCATCGAGGCGGGATTGGCGTTGTAGGTGTCCATGATCAGAAAGGCGCCGTTTCCCAGACGGCGGATCTCCATCCGTCCCGGTACGGGGCAAAAGGTCGCCAGACCCGCGGCGATCGCCTCCCGGTCGAAACCCAGCGCCCAAGCGGCGGCGCCGGCGGCCAGGGCGTCCAGGATATGGTGCTCTCCGGGGGCGGCCAGGTGGACCGGGACCTCGGTCCCATCGATGACGAGGTTGAAGCGGACCCCTTCCGGGCCCGCCGTTTCTATCCGCCGCGCAGTGATATCCGCCCCCGGTCTGAGGCCGAAGGTGATGCGGTCGCCCCGCCAGCGTCCGGCCAGAATGCCCACTGCATCATCGTCGTGATTGATGATGGCGGTCCCCCGTCCGTTCATGACTTGAAACAGGGCGCCCTTTTCCTCCCGGATCGCCTCGATCGAGCCGAGCCCCTCCAGGTGCGCGGGGCCGATGTTTGTAATCAGACCGATGTCGGGTTGGGCAATGGCGGCAAGGCGTGCAATTTCTCCCGGACTGTTCGTTCCCATTTCGACCACGGCAAGCTCGTGTTCTGCGCGTATGTTTAGCAGTGTCTGCGGAAGGCCGATAAGATTATTCGAGTTTCCTTCCGTAGCAACGACTTTCCGTGATCGGGAGGCGACGGCCAAGAGCATCTCTTTCGTGGTCGTCTTTCCCGAACTCCCTGTAATCGCGACAACCGGGAGGGTAAACTTCCTCCGCCAGGCGCAGGCGATGTCTCCCAGCGCCCGCAATGTATCGGGGACACCGATCACCGGCAGCACTTTCGCCCCTGTACCCAGTTTTCCGCCCCGGTCCATTCGGACCAGAAGGCCGGAAGCTCCCTTTTCGGCGGCTGCGGTGAGGCAGTCGTGACCGTCGAAGTTTTTTCCCGGAAGGGCAATGAAGAGGTTTCTCGCCCGGAGTGTTCGTGTATCCGTGGAGATACCGCGACATGACCATTCGGAACCACCCGAAAACGGTGACCCTCCCGTCGCCTTGAGTATCTCTCCGGCGGAGAGAAGAGGCGCCTCGCTGGTCATGACACGTCCCTCGCCCCCTGCCATCGTGACAATTCCTCTCTGGCGATTGTCCGGTCGTCGAAGGGGAATTTTTGTGAGCCGATGATCTGGTAATCCTCGTGGCCTTTCCCTGCAATCAGGACGATGTCCTTTTTACCGGCCAGGCCGATTGCCGCGGCAATAGCTTCCCTCCGATCGGGGATAACGAGATAGTGCTGACCGGAAGGCTTCCCAGCCACGTCGCTGATATCTGCCAATTTACCCGTCCGAATCCCTTTTTCGATTTCCCGGATGATCGCCAGCGGATCCTCCGTCCGCGGGTTGTCCGAGGTCACAATCGTCAGATCGCTATAGGCGGTTGCGGCCTCTCCCATGAGCGGACGCTTTCCCTTGTCACGGTCACCCCCGCACCCGAAGACGGTGATCATGTTTCCCATGCAAAATTCCGAGAGATTCTGAAGGACCCTCCGCAGGGCGTCGTCCGTATGGGCGTAATCGACGAAAACGGCGGGTTGACCCGCCGTGCTGACCTTTTCGAGACGTCCGGGGACAAGGATCAGAGCCTCGATCCCCTCCCGGATCAACCGTCCGGGGATGTCTAGGGCTAAAGCGGCGGCGGCGGCGGCCAGAATATTGTAAAGATTGAATCTCCCCAGGAGGTGGGAGGAGATGGCCAGCCGCTCGCCGCCGAAATGGAGTATTGCATCGCTCCCGTTGGGCGTGAGGTGAAAGGGGGATGCAGAGACGTTACAGGAATTTTCAAGGCCGTAGGTAAGACCTCCGGCAATGACCTCCTCGAGGAGGCGCTGCCCCCAGGGGTCGTCGTTGTTGACGATCATCCTTTGCTGATGAGATTTTCCCCCGGTGGGGAGCACCTCGGAAAAAAAACGCTTCTTTGCCTGGTAGTAGGTTTCTATCGTCCCGTGATAGTCGAGGTGGTCCTGCGTGAGGTTGGTGAAAACCCCGAGGTCGAATGCGCAGTCGTCCACCCTTCGAAGATCGATGGCATGCGAGGAGACCTCGGCGACGCAATGGGTCACCCCGTGATTGGTCATCTCTCGGAGAATCCTCTGCATTTCGAAGGATTCCGGAGTGGTGTTGGGTGCGGGGAAACTGTTTCCGCCAAAGCGGTAATTGATCGTACCCAGGACGCCGACGTTATGTCCCGCCGCTCGAAGGATGGATTCGAGCAGGTAAGTCACGGTGGTCTTGCCGTTGGTTCCCACGATGGCGATAAGACGCAGTGCTGCGGAGGGATCTCCGAAAAAGTTTTTTCCGAGGACGCCGAGACAGCGCCGAGAGTCCCGCACCCGGACGGCGGTCACCCCGGCGGGGGGGAGAAACTCCCTTTCATGGATGATGAATCGGGCGCCTCGGGCCAGGGCATCGGCAATGAATGTATGGCCATCCTCCTTAAGGCCGGAAATTGCCACAAAGAGACTGCCTTGTCCGCACTGACGGGAATCGTAGCAAATCGACGCAACTTCGCCGTCCGGATTTCCGGAGAAACCTAGCGCTTCGCTTCCCCTCATCAGCAGCGACAGTCGCATCGAAACCTCTCATGAACCCATGCTGAAGGTGACGGTGCACAGACGGTCCTTCGGTACAGGGAGGCCGGCTGCCGGTCTTTGTGTAGTCGCCCAACCGCTTCCGATGACCCGGGCTTCCAATCCTTTTTCTTTAGACTTCTTCAGCACCTCGCGGATCGTCATCCCCCGGAAGTCGGGGATGAGGGAATCATCCGCCTCCATCGTCTTATCCACTGCAAGCGGTGCGGACGCGGATGCCAGGTTCACCTTCACTTTTACACCCGGATTTGCCTCTTCCTGGATAGGATTGTCCCGGATGTTCGTCCTGAAGCGGGTCAGAAGCTGCTCCCCGATCTCTCTGAAGACCGGGGCCGCGGCCACGCCGCCCCACTTGTCGCGTTGAGGTTCGTCAAGAATGACCAGGATGGAGAGCTGCGGATCCTCCGCCGGGAAGAACCCTATAAAGGAGGTCTTCACCCTTTCGCTGGAGTAGACATGCCGGGAGAAATCGAATTTCTGCGAGGTTCCCGTTTTTCCGGCGACGGCGATGTTTACGATGCGGGCGTGTTTGCCGGTGCCGTCTTTTGCGCCGACGACGTCGGTCAGAATGGTGGTGAGCGTTTTGGCGGTCTCTGGGGAAATGACCCGACGGACGACTGTGGGATGATACGTCTGTATAAGCTTTCCTTTCCTGTCCATGAGCCCCCGGACGACGAAGGGTTTCATCAGGACCCCTTTGTTGGCGATGGCAGACAGGGCGGTGATCAGTTGAATGGCGGTCACGGAAATCCCTTGCCCAAAGGCGATGGTCGACGCATCCACCCGCGTCCATTTTTCCACCGGCCTGAGAAGTCCGCTCACCTCGCCCGGTAGGTCGATCCCGGTCTTGGCGCCAAATCCGAACTTGCGGATGTACTCGTAGAACGCCTCTTTGCCGAGCTTCTCCGCCACCTTGACCGAGCCGATATTGCTGGAGTATTTGAGGATGTCGTGGAAAGACAGGGCGCCGTGACGCTTGCGCTGGGCCTCATGAATGACCCGGTCGGCAATCTTGTACGCGCCGTTTTCACAGTTGAACATGTCCGTTTCTTTGACCACGCCTTCTTCAAGCGCTGCCGCCGCCAGAAAAGGCTTGAAGGTGGAGCCGGGATCGAAGCAGTCGGTAATGGCCTTGTTTTTCCCCGTTGCGGGGTTGATCGTGGAGAAGGTGTTGGGATCGAATCCCATCTCGTTGGCCATTGCCAGGATTTCACCCGTCCGGGGATCCATGACGATGGCAAAACCCCCCTTTGCCCCTTTGGCTTTCACCGCCGCCTTCAGATGGGATTCCACGAGGTGCTGGATACGGCTGTCGATAGTCAGAATGAGGTTGTAGTTCTCCCCGGTGGCGGATGCGGGTCTCTGCACCCGGGGATAGAGCTTTTTCCCTTTGGCGTCCCGCGTCCATAGCAATTTTTCGGGTGTACCTCTGAGTTGCTTGTCATATTTGAGTTCCAGCCCTTCCAGTCCAACGGCATCGCTGCCGACAAAACCGATAAGATGGCCGGCCAGCTCCCCGGAAGGATAGAATCGTTTCGGCTCCTTAACAATGAAAATCCCTTCGATGCCTAATTCACTCACGCGAGCGGCCTGTTCGGGGGCTATCCTCCGGGTGATCCAGGAGAAATTCTTCACGCTGGAGAGTTTTTTCTGTATCGTCTTCTTATCCATATGGAGGATCGAGGCCAGATTTGCGGCGGTTTCACCGAGATCGCTTATTTTGGAAGGATCGGCGCAGACGGAATCGACCAAAATGGTGGCTGCCAGCTTTTCTCCATTCCGGTCAAAGACAATTCCGCGGTCGGGCTGCAACTGGAGAGTCTGGGTATGCTGTTCGGCGGCGAGGGTTTTGAGCGCTTTGCTTGAAAGAATCTGGAGTTGAAAGGCGCGCGAACCCAGGGCGATGAAGAGCACCAGGAAGAAGGCCAAAAGGGTGGCGATTCGAAATTTGAGCCATTTTTGGGATGCGCCGCTCATTTGAGTAGAATAACCTGTTCCCTTCCCGGATACGTCATCTGAAGCTTTTCCCGGGCGATGATTTCGATCCGCTGGGGTGATTTCAGCGTGGCGAGTTCGACCTTCAGCTTGGCCTGCTCTTCGCTGTACTGCTCTTTGCTGCTCAGCTCTCTGGCGATCTGGTACTCCAGCTCCGTCATGTGGATGTGGCTCCAGACATAGATCAGCAAAACCGCCATCAGAACCGTAGTGATGAAAATCCAGGCGGAGTAGCCGACATTGGCGGGAGTCCTGTCGTGCTCACGAACTGTCTGTCTGAGAACTTCTACGGCCTGCATAGTCAGATCCTCTCTGCTGTCCGGAGTTTTGCACTTCTTGAGCGCGGATTACTCGTGATTTCCGCCTCACCGGGAATGATCGGTTTTCGTGTGATGACCTTCAGCGTAGGCGTCCGTCGGCAGGCGCAGACGGGGAGATCGGGGGGACAGATGCAACCCTTTTCTCCAATGCGGAAGGCGCTCTTGACGATCCGGTCTTCCAGGGAATGAAACGAGATGACCGAAAAACGCCCCCCCGGCCCGAGCCGTTCCATCCCGTCTGTGATTGCCCGGTGCAATCCGGTGAGCTCATCGTTGACGGCGATCCGGAGGGCCTGGAAGGTTCGGGTCGCCGGGTGGATTCGCTGTCGTCCGGCCACATGGGGCAACGCCCTGACCACCACGGCGGCAAGGTCGGCCGTCGTCCTGATGGGAGTGACCTTCCTTTTTTCCACTATGGATCGGGCGACCCGTCTTGCCATTCTTTCCTCACCGTACTTTCGGATTATCCTCTCAAGTTCCTCTTCCGGGAGTGTCTGGATGAGATCATAAGCGCTGCTTCCCCGGCTGCGGTCCATCCGCATATCCAAAGGGGCGTCCAGGGTAAAACTGAACCCCCGATACGCCGTGTCCAATTGATGTGAAGAGACTCCCAGATCAAGGAGAATCCCGTCTGCCTTACCGATATTCATCTCGGTCAGAATTGCATCCATATCGGCGAAATTACCCTTCACCAGGATCGTTCTATTTTTGAAAGGCGCCAGGCGTTTTGCCGCTTCATCGAGCGCCTCTTCGTCGGTGTCGATGCCGATCAGCATGCCATCCGGCGCCGTGCCGCGAAGGATCGCCTCGGCGTGCCCTCCGCCTCCCACCGTACCGTCCACGTACACGGCCCCTGCCCGGCACCGAAGGGACGCGATAACCTCGCTGATCATGACCGGTATGTGAAAGACGCCCATTTTCCGGGCCTTTTATATCCCAAGATCCGCCATATAATCGCTGAAGCTCTCCAGGTTTTCGCCGCTCTTTTTCATCTCCTCCTCGAATCTTTCCTTACTCCAGATCTCGATAACCTTGATCATTCCGGCCAGAACAATGTCTCTTTCCAGCTGTGCAAATTCCCTGAGATTGGGGGGGACGAGGATTCGCCCCTGGCCGTCAAGTGTACAATCGACGGCGCCCGACATGAAAAACCGCTGAAAGGCGCGCACTTCTTTCCGCAGGAGGGACTGGTGAGAAACCTTCTCCTCGATCACCCTCCACTCGTCGTAAGGGAAGACCATCAGATAGCCGTCCCAGTTTGTGATCACGAGATGGTTGTCGTACTTCTCGGAAAATACTTCGCGGAGCCGGGATGGAAAAATGACCCTCCCTTTGTCATCGATGGTGTGGTAATATTGGCCCCGAAACACGGACATGGGATTTTTCCTCCACTATAAACCACTTTACTCCACTTTGGGGCCAGGATAGAGGAGGATTTCTGCTTTGTCAAGAAAAATTTTTTATTTTTTTTGCCTGTTAATCTGATATTTTGAGACGGCTTGGCTGTGCGTGTCGAGGTTGGAGGAAAAATAATGTGATCCGTCGTTGGTCGACACGAAATAGAGGTAGCCGACACGGTCGGGGTGGAGTGCGGCCCGAAGGGAATCGATGCCGGGATTGGCGATGGGCCCAGGCGGGAGGCCGGTTATCCGGTATGTGTTGTACGGGGTATCTGCAGTCAGGTGTTTTCGTAGGATAGTTTTGACGGGAGTGCCTTCCTGTTCCAGGTGATAGACGGCGGTCGGATCGCTCTGCAGTTTCATCCCCCTTGCCAGGCGGTTGTGGAAGACCGCGGATATAAGGGTTTTTTCATCCTTGTTTCCTGTTTCCTTTCCGATCATGGAGGCGAGGGTCACCCACTCGTTGAGAGTCAGGCCGATCTTTTCCGCCTGTTTCCTCATCTCCGGCGTGATCTCCTTCCAGAACTGGCGGACGATGACCCGGATGACTTCTTTGGTGGTCATGGACCGGTTGAACTGATAGGTTTCGGGGAAGAGGTATCCCTCGATACTGTTGCTCTCGATGCCGAGCGAAGCCAGAAACGGCTTATCGGTGGCGAGGGTCGCGAACTCCTTCTCGTTGATGAGCTTGAGCGTGGCAAGTTTTCTGGCCACTTCGTTCACCGTAATGTCTTCGGGAAACGTCACGGTATAATACTTGATCTCCCCCCGGACCAGCTTTTCGATGATCTCGACAGGCGACATCGAACCGGTAAACTCGTATTCACCCGCCCGGATCGATTTAGTCGCCCCCTTTCCGAATGCGAGTGCCCAGAAGAAAAGGCGATTCTCGACCAGACCGGCGTCATTGAGAATCTCGCTTATCCAAAAAAAACTTTCGCCTTTGGGAATATTGACAATCTTTGCGGTGAGAGAATGGTCGATGGGGGAGGTGGCATAGCGGGCGAACGCGATGCCGGTCAGCATAACGACCAGAATAACCAGGATAAGCGTTTTCCATCTGTGAAACGCAGCGATTTCCAAGATCCTTCTGATGGGTTTCATTTGTTTCTATTTACACTCTCGCCCTTTTCCCCGCGCGCCAGCGCGTCGAGATATCCCTGGAGGATGACGGAGGCGGCAACGCGGTCGACAATCCCTTTTCTTTTCTTCGGAGGCACACCGGCCCGGCGAAGGATATCGTCGGCCTCTTTTGTGGAGAGGGTTTCGTCCCAACGGATGACGGGAAGTGAAAGGCGGGCCTCCAAACGCCGGCAAAACCGATTGACCTTCTCGCACTGAATTCCTTTGCTCCCGTCGAGTCGGAGAGGGTAGCCGATAACGATCTGCACGACGTCGTGACGTCGCACCAGTTCGGCGATCGCCTCGATGTCCGCCGCGCGATTCTTTCGCTTGAGAGTCGCCGCTCCCTGGGCAGTCATTCCAAGTTCATCGCAGACGGCGACTCCGATTCGCCGGTCGCCGTAATCGATCCCCAGTATCCTCACTGTGTCCTCTTTAGCGTCACTGTTCAACATCGGTATTTTCTGAGCTATTATATCATCGTTTGTCAAGAACTGTCTATTTTGCTGTTGAGAAAAGGCGATGAGTCTGTTACCTTCTCGTTTATGAAGCATATCGTAATGGGTACGGCCGGCCATGTGGATCATGGTAAGACAGCACTGATCAAGCGGCTCACCGGCGTGGACACCGACCGGCTAAAAGAGGAAAAAGAGCGTGGAATCACCATCGAGCTCGGCTTCGCCTCGCTGTCTCTCCCCGATGGTCGAGTCCTCGGTGTCGTCGATGTCCCGGGTCACGAGCGGTTTGTCCGGAACATGGTAGCCGGCGCTGCCGGCATCGATCTTGTGGTGATGGTGATCGCGGCCGATGAAGGAATTATGCCGCAGACCCGGGAGCACTTGCAGATCTGCACCCTTCTCGGGATACGAAAGGGGTTTGTCGCCCTCACCAAGGTTGACATGGTGGATGAGGAGTGGCTGACGCTGGTCAGGGAGGACGTCCGTGAATTTCTCGGAGGGACTTTTCTGGAGAGAGCGCCGCTCGTTCCGGTCTCTTCCCTGACGGGGGATGGGTTTCCCGAGCTCATAGCGACCATCGCTCGAGTGGCGGACGAGGTGGAAGAGGCGGCCGATGTCGGGCTCTTCCGTCTGCCCGTCGACCGTGTTTTTACGATGAAGGGTTTCGGTACCGTCGTCACGGGGACATTAGCCTCCGGAAAGGTGGCCACCGGTGAGGAGGTGGAGATCTTCCCCGTCGGGTTACGGGCCAGAGTGAGGGGAATTCAGGTCCATAACCGGGTCGTGGAGAGCGCCGAAGCGGGGCAGCGGACAGCCGTCAACCTTCAAGGGGTAGACAGGGCGGTCATCGAGCGGGGATATGTTCTTGCCGGGCCCAATGCCCTGGTCGCGTCGCAACGCCTTGATTGTGTCTATCGCCATCTTGCCGGCGCCGGACGGAAAGCGAAAAACCGCACCCTCGTCCGTTTTCATACAGGCACAAGCGAGGTCATGGCGCGGTTGATCCTTCTGGACCGAGATGAACTGGAACCCGGTGGGGAGGGTTTCGCCCAGCTTGTCCTCGATTCCCCGCTGGCTGCCGTAGCCGGGGACCGGTTTGTTGTTCGGGGGTATTCCCCCGTAACGACGATCGGGGGTGGCGAGATCGTCGATCCTCTGACCGTGAAACACAAGCGATTTGCAGAGAGTATTCGGGAGGAATTCCGACGTCTTTCCAGCGGGGGCGAGAGTGAGAAGGTGGCCGTCATCATGGCGAGGGCCGGTATCGGCGGCATCACGGAATCCCGCCTCGTGGTTCGGACAGGGATCCGCCGGTCTGAGCTCCGCAAGCTCCTGGAGCGGATGTTTTCCGTAAAGGAAGCCATTCTCGTAGACCGGGAAGAGACGAGGATCCTATCCGGGTCGGTTTATACCGGTTTGCAGGAAGAGATCATCCGGGAACTTGAAGATTATCATCAACAATTTCCTCTGAAAGAGGGACTGTCCCGGGAGGAGCTCCGGACGACGCTCGAAATGGGCGATGGGGTCGATCCGAAGATCTTCGGCATGGCCCTTAGGGATCTCGAAAAAAGGGGAGAAATCATCGCCGAGAAGGAAATGACACGTCTGACGGGGCATCGTGTCCAGTTGAAGGGGGAGATGGGAGATCTGAGGGAAAAAATTGACGGTCTGTATCGGGAGGGCGGACTGGCGCCGCCGACTGTAAGGGAGGTCCTGGAGCGGTTTCCCGACCGGAAAAAAGAGATCGTAAACCTCATCCAGGTAATGACCCGTGAGGGGGACCTGTTTAGGATCAGTGAAGATCTGAACTTCCACAAGGATGCCTTGGCGCGGCTTCGTGAGGATTACCGGCAATTTCTGATCAAAGAAGGCCGGGCAACACCGGCGAACTTCAAAGAGATGACCGGCCTTACGCGAAAATTCATCATCCCTCTGATGGAGTATTTCGATATGACGAAACTGACCGTGCGGACGGGAGAACACCGGATCCTCCGCGAAAGACAGGAAAAGTGAATCATATTTTTCATGAAGGACGGGTGGAAATGTGAAACCGAAATCGATTTACGTGAAAGATATCAAGAGCGGGGACAAGGTGAATGAAGTTTTTCTGGCGGCGGAGAAAAACCTTGCCTATTCCCAGAAGGGAGCTCCCTATCTGAATCTCCGTCTGCGGGACAGGACCGGGGACGTGGACGGGAAGGTCTGGGAAAATGCCTTGACCTGGGAGAAGGTGTTCAAAAAGGGCGACTTGATTCGTATCCAGGCGCGGGCGCTGAGTTTCAAAAATGCCATCCAGCTTTCGATCATCGAGCTCGGTAAGGTCGAAGATGGGGAGGTCGAACTGGCCGACTATTTTCCGGTAGCGAGAGGGGATCTCGCAGCGATGTACTCGGGCATCCTCGGTTATGTCGAGCAGGTCAAAACACCATGTCTTTCCGCACTCCTGCGATCATTCTTCGAGGATGAGACGCTCACCGCGCTCTTCCGAAGGGCGCCCGCGGCCAAAGGGTTTCACCATGTCTACATTGGAGGCCTTTTGGAACATACTCTATCCGTCGTTCGTCTGCTCGATCTGGCGGCCGGCCACTACCGGGGGATCGACCGGGATCTCCTGATCGCAGGCGGCATCCTCCACGATATCGGGAAGATTTACGAATTTTCCTATGAGCGGATTGTGGAGTACAGCGATCCTGGACGGCTGATCGGACATATCGTCATGGGTGTGGAGATGGTCGATCGGAAGATCGCAGCCATCCCTGATTTTCCCGAAGCGGTGGCCATGGAACTTCGCCACCTCATCCTCAGCCATCATGGTATTCTCGAGTACGGTTCACCCAAGCGGCCAAAAACACTGGAGGCTCTGATTGTCCATTTCATGGACGACCTGGACGCCAAGGTGAATGCCTTCCAGGAAACCATTAGAGACGCCCGGGATGAGGAGTCGGACTGGACGCCCTATCACCGCTTGTTCGATCGCTTCATCTACAAGGGCAGGACATCCCGTGACGCGCAAACACCAGTACCCGTCAAGCCTCCGGATCTGGCGCCCCCGGTCGGTGGAGACGGAAGTTGAAAGCCATTGATTAATGAATACCACGTAGTAAGTCTTAAAAGTCGTGAAAATGGGACGGCTTCGTAAAAAGGCCGCAGGCAAGGCGCGCGAATCCTGAGGAATGAGGCGTACTGTTGCGTACGCCGCAATGACGAAGGATGACGCGCAACGCAGCATCCGGACTTTTTACGAAGCCGTCGATCAGTAGCGGAACACGGCGACGAGGTCTTTCGGTTCCGGCATTTTTTTCGGAGGCAGGATGAAGACCGATCCGCCGTTGAGATAGGTTTGAATCGCAGCGATCTCCAACAGATCCTCATTTTCGGCCTCCGGTGTCCGGTACAGGTTAACCGTTCCGCTCGCTCGGTTGAACGTTCCCTCATTCCGGCTCCCCGCGGCGATGAAGAGCATGCCGACCCGGCCGTTGGCGGCTTCCGGGACAATCTCCCGGATGTCGGCAGAGGTCAGCCCGGTTCCTGAGGACTGCCGGTACTGGGCGAGGGCGTTGTTTTCGGCCTTCTGAAAGAAGGGGGCAACGATTTTCGATGCCATACGATAAAGGGAATCCGAATTGATCCCCCTGGGATTACCCGGGATACCCTCCTCGATAAGGTGGGGAAAGGTGTTGGCCTCACGGTAGATGGGAAATAGATAGTCCACCCCGGCGAGGACAAGAGGCGCGTGTTCGTCCTTGAGCCGATCGTGGAGTTCTCTGTCGATCATGCGGAAATACTTAAGAAGATTATCTTTCGTGTCATCAGCAACCCCTCCGTGTCCGGAAACCATTGCCATCCCTGTTCCACCGCTGAGAGAGCCTGTACGGAAACGAACCTGTTTTTCAAGTTCGTCATGCTGCAACGCCTCATCGAGGCTTTTGGGCAGCGCCTCCAGTTCTATTTCTCTGACGCCCTGCCCGGTCCCTTCCAGGAGCCTGACCTCTTTCTGGCTGAGGGTCAGGATGTAGAACCGCCTGTCGTTTCTCAGGACCGGCAGAAGGGGTCTGACGTGAAAACGGTCGGCGACGACGATGAGCTCATCGAATGCCTCGGGAAGACAGAAACAGCGGAACAGACCGGCGCAGAGAAAAAGCGCCAGGCCGTCGCTCTGTCGCCGCCAGAATAGTGCGTTTCCCGGAAGTGCCTGAGCAGGTTCCAGCAGTTCTTTGAGTTCCTGCGAACGCATACCGGCGGCCAGCAGCTTTTCCTCCGCACTGCGGAGGAGATTTTTAAACCGGATCTGGTTCTGCTGGCTTTCCACGCCGGTGCGGAAGGTGGGCATGAAAATCGAGACGCAAAGTCCCGGGTGCTTTCCCATCAATGTCTTTAATTCATCCTGTGATAATATGTTCATTGGACCATCCTCCTTCTTGTGTTAAGCCCTCTTTGCAAGGGTGTGTGGAAGATTTTCCGGATGGTGACGGCGTGAGCCAAACGGGGCCCCGCTATCAGGGTCGGCCGGGAAGGTCATTGTCCCGTCCGTAGCTATTAAGATATAAAAACGAAGCGGATAATGCAAATCATTTCTTGCAAGCGTCAGAAACAGGTGGTACGGATTTTCTATGAAAAACATTACCGGGAGTGCAATCGGCAAGCCCTGTCTCGCTGGCAGAGATAAAGCGCGTGATAAGAAAAAGAACGCTTCCTTGCCGGGAAGCCCGACCCTGCGGGCGGGCGCGTTTGCCTGCGTTCATAGGATCGGCAGGGGACTCTGGGGAGGAGTATCCGCTGCGCAGTGGGGCGACTGGGAGTGGCAATTGCAAAACCGGGTCCGCTCCCTCGAGAAGCTTGCCTTGGTGATAAATACACCTGTAGAGTCGCTTGCGGCGTGCGGACCTGTCACGAAAACCTATCCTATTGCGGTTACACCCTATTATCTGTCGCTCATGGATGCGGCAGAGGAGTGTGATCCTCTTCGCAGGCAGTGCTTTCCCGATCCCCGAGAGCTCGACTGCTCTTTGGGGGAAGATGACGATCCTCTCGGTGAGGAGAGGGCAATGCCGGTTCCGGGGCTTATCCACCGTTACCCCGACCGCTGCCTGGTGATCGTCACCAATGTCTGCGCCGTCTACTGCAGGCACTGCAACCGCAAACGGATATGGTGTAATGAAAGGCCCGGAGGGGTGCGAGAGTGGATACAGCCGATGATCGATCACATCGCACGGACACCTTCGCTTCGGGAGGTGATCCTCTCCGGAGGCGATCCTCTCCTGCTTTCCGAAGGCGTGCTGGACTGGCTATTGGGGACCCTCCGGGCGATTCCACATGTGGAGGTCCTCCGCATCGGAAGCCGGGCGCCAGTCACCCTGCCGATGCGTGTCACGCCGGGACTCGCTGCTATGCTGAAGCGGCACAGGCCGCTCTGGTTCAACACGCAGTTCAACCATCCAAGAGAGATCACACCTGAATCCACACGGGCATGCGAGAGATTGCTCATGGCGGGTATCCCCGTCTCCAATCAGTCGGTCCTCCTCAAAGGGATTAACGACGACTATGCGACGATGCGGGATCTTCTCATCGGCCTGGAGAGGATTTCGGTCAGGCCCTACTACCTCTTTCAGTGCGATCCGGTTCGCGGGGTGAACCATTTCCGGGCAGATATCCGCGGAGGCATGGAGATCATGGAGGCGCTTAGGCACAACGTCTCCGGGCTCGCTCTCCCCCGGTATGTGCTGGATTGTCCGGGCGGCAGAGGTAAAATCCCCCTCCAGCATTTTTTCAATTCCGCCTGCGAGAGGGGCTGGGATAAATAAACATTCTTTTGACAAGACAGGCAGGATAGATTAAAAAGTAAAAAAAAGGGGAAGGCAAGAATATGTACACCGCCAGCGATTTGAGAAAAGGACTGCGAATAAAGATCGATAACGATCCTTACATCGTCACGGAATTCAACTTTGTCAAGCCGGGCAAAGGACAAGCGCTCTACCGGTGCAAGCTGAAGAATATGATGAATGGAAATCAATTCGAGCGGACTTTCCGTTCCGTCGATATTTTTGAAGCGGCCGATATGCAAGAGAAGAAGATGCAGTACCTCTACCAGGAAGAAGGCAAGTACTGCTTCATGGACAACCAGAATTACGAACAGGTCTTTCTCTCCGCGGATCAGGTCGGGGAGGCGCAGAATTTTCTCCTGGATAACATAGAGGTGGAGATCCTCTTCTTCGAGGATCGCCCTTTAGGGATAAGCCTGCCCAACTTCATCGATGTCGTGGTGACCAAGGCCGACCCCTGGGCCAAGGGGGATTCCGTATCGGGAAACACCAAACCGGTTACCGTCCAGACGGGTTACCAGCTCCAGGTGCCGCCCTTCATCGAGGAGGGAGAAAAGATCCGGATCGATACCCGCAGCGGAGAGTACCTGACCAGGGTCAAGGGATGATCATTTCTTTATCTGGAGGGTCGTGGACGAAGACTGGAGACTGGCCGGTAAAGCGGAGGTCTTGAGAGTCCGAGCGGTTATGACTCGGTCAATCCGCCGGTTCTTTCTGGATCAGGGGTTTCTCGAATGTGAAACGCCGCTGAGGATTCCGGCGCCTGCACCTGAATCCTATATCGATGCCGTCGCCTCGGGCGAATGGTTTCTCCAGACTTCCCCGGAACTCTGCATGAAGCGGCTTCTGGCTGCCGGTTATCCGAAAATATTTCAGATCTGTAAATGTTTCCGCGCCGGGGAGCGGGGCGCCTTTCACCTTCCGGAATTTACCATGCTGGAATGGTACCGGACAGGAACCGATTACCGGACGCTGATGGACGACTGCGAGGGCTTGATTGCCTATGCTGCCGGAGAGCTCGGCCTGGGCGGCGCCGTTTCCTGGCAGGGAAAGAGGGTCGCTTTGCTGCCTCCCTGGGAGAGGATCACCGTTCGTGAGGCTTTTGACAGATATGCCGGACTCAGCGTTGAGGAGGCTTTGGGACGGGGTTGCTTCGACGAGATCATGGTCTGCAAGGTCGAACCCCATCTCGGTATGGAGCGCCCCGTTTTTCTTTGTGAATATCCGGCGGAGCTGGGCGCCCTGGCACGGGTGAATGCGGAAAACCCTGAGGTCGCGGAGCGTTTTGAACTCTATATCGCCGGATTAGAACTGGCCAATGCCTTCTCAGAGTTGACCGATGCGGCGGAACAGAGACGGCGGTTTGAAAAGGCCTCCCGCGACCGGCGTCTGCAAAACTGCCCCGCCTATCCCTTGCCGGAGCGATTTCTTACGGCCCTTTCGCGGATGCCCCCTTCCGCCGGCATCGCCCTAGGAATCGACCGCCTCGCGATGATCCTTGCCGACCAGGCGACAATCGACGCCGTGGTTGCTTTTACCCCCGAATCTCTGTGATATTGTTTTCGCATATTTCAACAGCCTGCTTGACAGACACCCTCTTTTCCATTATATGTGGGCACCGTCTTTTCCATTTCACATTAAGGGAGATTGAACGTGAAAGATGCTTCGCCGATTGTCGCGATGAACCTGGGAGGAAATTTCAATGCCAGTATTTTCGACATGGTGGTCAGCGCAGGGGTTGTCGTCAAATTGGTTCTGCTGGTCCTGCTGATTTTTTCCATCATCTCGTGGGCCATTATCCTCATGAAACACTTCAATATCCGGAAAGTCGCGAGAGAGAACGAACTCTTCCTTAGCGCCTACATGAAGAGTACGAAGCTCTCGGAACTCTTGCCCGAGGCGAAGAGGTTCAGGGATTCGTCGTTGGCGGAAGTATTCCGGGCCGGCTATACGGAGCTTGGAAAACTATCCAGGACGGCGCGGGGGAATCCGCCGGGAAAAGATGTCGATGCGAGCAGTCAGGGTCTCGATATCGCCGATATCGACAATGTGGAAAGGGCCATGAACAGGGCTTGTGGGGCGGAGACCGCCAAAATGGAGGCGACCCTCGGGTTTCTGGCAACCACGGGAAGCGCGAGCCCTTTCATCGGTCTATTCGGAACCGTCTGGGGGATCATGGATACCTTTAAGGGGATCGGCGCCCGGGGATCGGCGACCCTCGCCATCGTGGCGCCGGGAATATCGGAGGCCTTGATTGCAACCGCGGCAGGTCTTGCCGCCGCTATCCCAGCCGTTATCTTCTATAACTACTACCTGAGCCGGATCAAGAATTTGACCCTCGATATGGACCATTTCACCTTGGAAATGCTGAACATTGTCGAACGACATTACATGAAGAAATGAGCGGACATGAGATATTCGAAACGGAGAGCACATTCTGACGGCCGGGTGATGGCCGAAATCAATGTCACTCCTCTGGTAGATGTGATGCTTGTATTGCTCATCATCTTCATGGTGACGGCGCCGATGCTGTCGATGGGAATCGACGTCAATCTTCCCCGAGTCAGGGCGAAAGCCGTGGACGTTGCAGAAGAAAAGCTTGTGCTCACCATCAACGGTGCAAAAGAAATTTTCCTAAATAAAACCCAGACGCCGCTTGCCGGACTAAAAGTGAAGCTGCAGCACATCTTTGCGGCTCGGATCGAGCGCGAGGTCTATCTGCGGGCGGATCGAAACGTTCCTTACGGGTTTGTGGTCGAGGTGATGGCCGAGGTGCGAAAGGCCGGCGTCGACAAGTTGGGGATGATTACCGAACCGCCCGAGGAATCAAAGTGATGTCTGAAAGGGTAGTCAGCGACAGAGACGGTGGGTCGCGTCTGAACCGAATGGTCATTATCTCCTTGCTGTTCCATATCGCGGTCCTGACACTTCTGTTTTTTTCACCTTCCCTTCCTTCGCCGAAGCTGACCTTTGGACCGGTATATACCGTCTCCCTGGTGAATTTTTCCGGGAAAGCCGTTCAAACGAAGGGGGCCTCGGCTGCGGCAAAGGAACTCCTAAAGGCCGACCGTCGCGAAACGGTTCTGAAGAAAGCGACGGAACCGGTCAAGCCTATCCCGATCCACAGCATAGAAACCCGGAAGAAAAAGGATCCTGACCTTGAAAAGGCAATGGAGGATATCCGAAGAAAAGCATCTGCCGCGGATGATTCGGCCAAGCGGTCCAAAGCGAAAACCGCTCAAGAGAGTACCGCTTCGGAGAAAACAGCCGGTTTGGTTTCTCAGCCCGGTGACGGCGAGATAAATGCCCGGATGCACTCTTACTATGCACTGATCTGGTCCCGAATCAAGGGCAGTTGGACATCTATCTCGCCGTCGCCGGGGGAGGTGCTGGAAGCGGTGATCGATGTGACCATCCTGCGCAGCGGGGCGGTTAGCGAGGTGAATTTTGAAAAACGTTCCGGCAACCGATATTTTGATGAGTCCGCCATGAAAGCCATACGTAAGGCGAGTCCTTTTCCTCCCCTGCCGATGGGGATCGGAGACACCAGCATCCAGGTGGGGATACGCTTTCATTCGTCGGAATTGAAATCGTAATACCCCGAGGCAGGGAAAGGAGCTCTGTATGAAAAGGTTGAAGCATCTGGCGGCCTTAAGTCTATTCCTCGTTTGCCTGTTTCACAGTGGTCCGGCATATGGGAAGGTATACATCGATATCGATTCTCCTGCTTTTCAAAAACTCCCTATCGCGATCGCTGATTTTAAACCCTTGCGGTCCGTTGTTGCGAAGAGCGATCTTCCCGTTTGGTTTGCCGACGCCCTCTCCCGGGATCTGCTGCTCACGGGATATTTTAATGTCATCGACCGACGGGCCTTCCTGGAAGACCCTGGCCAAGCGGGGATCACGGAGGAAGGGACCCGCTTCGGAGACTGGTCGACGATTGGCGCTGAATACCTGGTCAAGGGCGGATACCAGATGGATGACCGGGAACTCGTCTTGGAGCTGCGCCTCTTTGACGTGACGAAAGGAACGCTCGTTGTCGGGAAAAAGTATATCGGCAAGCCCGATGACAGGAGCCGGATCGTCAGGCAATTTGCCAACGAAATCATCCTGGCCCTGACGGGAGAGGCCGGCGTGTTCGACACCCGGATCGCCTTTGTCAAGAAGGGTTCATCCGCCGCGGAACTCTATACGATCAATTTCGATGGTTCGGATCTCCGCCGCATCACTCATTACAACTCCCTGACCCTCTCGCCGCGATGGTCTCCCGACGGCCGGCGGCTCGCCTTTACCTCTTTCAAAGACGGCAATCCCGACATCTATCTCCAGGATCTGGAGAGCGGAAAGACCGAGAAGCTTGTCTCCTATTCGGGGCTGAATCTCCCCGGCTCCTGGTCTCGTGATGGAGTGAAGTTGCTTGTGACGCTGAGCCGGGAAGGGTCTCCGGGGATTTATGATATGACCGTGGGAAACAAGATGCTGCAGCGTCTCACCCGCGAATCCTCCATTAATGTATCCCCCGTCCGTTCCCCCGACGAAAAGCAGATCGCCTTCGTCTCGAATCGTAACGGCTCCCCGCAGATCTACATCATGGATGCCGAAGGCGGCAACGTACGGCGGTTGACCATGGAGGGAAATTACAACACGTCTCCCGCCTGGTCGCCGAAGGGAAAGAAGATCGCCTACGAGGGGTCCGTAAACGGACAATTCAAGATCTTCGCCATCGATGAGGAGGGAGGCGCTCCCCGGCAGATCACCTTTGCAGGGGGCGATCATGAATCCCCCTCCTGGTCGCCGGACGGGAGGTATCTGGTCTACAGCGTCCGGGGGGCCGGTCGCAGCAGGATCGAGATCATCAATGCGGGCGGCCAGAATTCCCGGCCGCTTCAAGAGGGGGGCGACGCTTGCCAGAGTCCCTTCTGGTCTCCCCGGCTGCGATGACCGTAACCTATTGTATTTAGAGTGTAAATAAAAAAAACTGTTTTTTTCGTTTGATTTTTATCGGCCGTAGTGGTTAGTATTCGATAGGTAATCGATTGAGCCATAAAACACTGTTGATCCAAGAAAGGAGAATCATGATGAAAAGAAGCTTGTTTTGGGTAGGGCTGATCGCCCTGGTTTTATGCGTCTCCGTCGCGTTCCTCACCGGTTGCGCCAAAAAGGCGGCGTTGAAGGAAACGGCGATGGCTGCACCTGGGTCGACACCGCCGGCAGCCAAGGCGTCGCCGACACCTTCGAAGAGTAGTGATGATGCGGCCGCCAGGGAAAAAGCGCTTCGCGATCAGGCAGCGCGGGAAAAGGCGGCCAGGGATGCGGCGGCGAAGGAAGCGGCCGAAAGGGCCAAGAGAGAAGCGGCTGCCAGGGCGGCGGCGATTCTGAAGGAACTCCAGATTCCGGACATCAACTTTGATTATGACAAGTATAACCTCAAGCCTCTTGCCCAGTCGACACTGAAAGCGGCCGCGCCGGCGTATCTGAAGTATCAGGATTATAAGCTGGTGGTGGAAGGGCATTGCGACGAGCGAGGCACGGTGGAATACAATTTGGCCCTCGGCGAGAAACGCGCGGTAGAGGCCGCAAAATACCTTGTCGACCTGGGCATCGCGAAGGAGCGAATCAAGACCATCAGCTACGGCAAGGAAATGCCTCTGGATAAGGGACACGACGAAGCCGCCTGGGCAAAGAACAGAAGGGACCGCTTCGTGATTTTCCCGCCGGTGAAGTAATATTCTCCTGCCTTGGGGCCTTGTGCCTGGGGGAAAGCGACGCTCACCAGGAGCCCACCGTTGGCTCACGGCGGCCTATGCGGCAGGAGAGATTCTGCCGACTGAAGTATGGATCATTCGGTGCTTGGCCGGTCCGAGGCGGGTAAGGGCCCTGTGAGCCCTGACGGAGATCAGGGCTCACAGGGATGTCGTGCAGTGACCTGAAGCGCAGCCCGCAGAACCCGCCATAGGGGCTGGCTGCTTTGATATTGAAATACTTCCGGGGCGGTCCATGACCGCAGAGGGGAACATCGTGCACAGGAAATTTCCCATCTTGGTTTTGATCGCGCTTCTGTTCGTGGCGGGATGCGCAACGACAGACGATCTCCGGCGGGTTCGCGGCGATCTGAACCAGCAGATTCGGCTTGCCAATGATAGGATCACGGGTGTCGAGCAGGGAATGGTCGGCGTCAAGGATGGAACGGCCGGTATCCTCAAGGAAGTCGAAAAAGCCAACGAAAAGACCGATGGGGCGATCAAATCGCTTCGCGGCAGCCAGGCGGAAAGCCGGGCCGCGACGACGGAGCTCAGGGATCAGATACAGCAGATCCGAGGGGCCATCGATGGCCTGAAGCGAGATATTTCCTCCTCTTCTACCAGGACGAGCAAGCGCGAAGAAGAGGAGAAGGGTCTTCGAGAAAAGCTGGACAGTCTGACATTTAAGATCAACTTCCTCGAGAATTTCCTCGGGATCGGGAAAAAGGATGAAACCGCGGCGGACGGCGCGGTAGAAAAAAATGTAAAACCGCCGGCGCCGCCGAAGGAAGCGGGCGGCAAGGTGAGAACGGATAAGGAATCCCTTTACGCAGCGGCCTACGAGCTCTTCCGGGAGGCAAAGTACGAGAGGTCGCGGGAAGGGTTCGAAAATTTCCTCAAGCTGCACCCCGATACGGAATTTTCCGACAATGCTCAGTTCTGGATTGCCGAGTGTTTCTACTTCGAGAAGAAGTACGAGAAGGCCATCGTTGAATACGACAAGGTTGTCAAGAATTACCCCGAGGGCAACAAAGTTCCCTTTGCCCTCCTTAAACAGGGCCTTTCCTTCGAAAAGTTAGGGGATAAGGCGAGCGCCAAGCTTCTCCTCCAGCAGGTGATCAGGGATTTTCCCAATACCAGTCAATCGCGGATCGCGCGAACGAAACTTCTCGAAATCAAATAAAAATTATTAATCGAGAGAAATGGGTTCAACCCCTTCCGGAATCGGGAGGGCGAACGGCTCACTATCATTGTCCAGGCGAACCTCCGTGTAGCGGAGCGACAGTGACACGGCTTCCCCGGTGATCGTCAATCGCTGCGGCAGGAAACTTTTTCCCACAGAGGTATGATCTGCAAATTCCGCCGTATAGGCGATATCTCCCCCTTCGGTAAATGCCCGGACCCGGAGGAGGCGATCCCCGGCCGGGTCGATCCAGAGCGAGAGGGTCTTTTCCCCTGCAATGTACCGATCAACACGGTAGAGCCCCTCCTCCCACTCCCCCCGCAAGGAAGAATCCTCCTCCATTGCCGGTGGCTGTCCCATCAGGAGGGAAACCATGTCGGCGGCCGGCAGGGCCAAGGGGAAAAAACGGTTGACATTCCGTGCCGTGGATCGCCCTATGTAAAAGATTCCGCCGTTGTTTTCCGGGGAAAAGACACGGAGTTCGCCGGCGTCGATCGACAGGAAGAAATCGGGAGGGCCCAGGAGAGGAACCGATTCCAACCGGAGATTCGCCGGTTTTCTCATCATCATTGCAGCCTTCAGTGGGCGCCGCTGACCGTGAGCGTTGATTTCAATCCTTGCCGTAACCGTGAGCGTCTGATCGCCGGGGGCAGACACCGCCAGCGCCCGGAGGGCATCGTCCGGCGAGAGATAGGCGTCTCCGGGGGGGTGAAAGGGGGCAACCCTCCTTCCGGCGCATCCTAAGAAGGCGCTACCGAGGGCTGTGATCAGGATCAGCAGCAGGACTCGACGGGAAAGAGCCCGGTCCGCTGAGGGTAGGATTCTCATGGTTCACATCGTCGGGGGAAATTAGGGACAGAGCCCCTATTAATTCCGAATTAATAGGGGCTCTGTCCCTAATTTCCCCCGCGTAGATCCTCGATCTTCTTCTTGAGGAGCTCGCTTTCGGGATTGAATTTGTTGGCCTTTCCGTAAGCCTCAAGGGCCTCCCGGACCTGTCCCGCGCGGGCATAGGCATCACCGAGATGCTCAAGGATCGCCGCATCTTCGGGCTGGGTCTCCGACGCTTCCTTCAGATACCGGATGGCCTCATCAAGCCTGTTCTTCCTGAAGTAGAGCCATCCCAACGAATCGGTGATGTAACCGCTTCCCGGTTTCAACTGGAGAGCCCGTTTGATCATCCCTTCCGCCTCGTCGAGATGTATGCCGCGGTCCGCGTACATGTACCCGATGAAATTGAGGGCGTCCGCATGATCCGGATCGAGTTTCAGCACAGTCCGCATTGCGGAGATACTCTCCTCAAAACGGTTGGTCTTTTCGAAAAAAACGCCGAAACTGTAATGGAGATCGACACTGCCCGGAATGATTCGAAGCCCCTCGCGGAGTATCGCTTCCGCTTCCGGGAATCGTTTGCCTTCCTCGTAAAGGGAGGCGAGGTACGCATAGAGTCCCGGCGAGTCGTTCTTCTGCTGGATCGCTTTGCGAAGGGAATCTATGGCTGCGTTTGCCTGCTGCTGCTTCCTTAGAATCATCCCGATGCGGATCCGGGCAAGGGTGAACTGGTCCGACGTAACGGGGATCTTATCCAAAAACGAAAGCGCCTTATCCGGGGCCCCGGTCTCGCTATAAGCCGTGCCGAGGAGATACGCAAGTCGGTAATCGGTCGGGTATTCCTGCACCAGCAAAGCCAATGTTGTGATCGCCTTTTCATGCTGGCCTCTTTCCAGGTGGATGAGCCCCAGAGTGAGGCGTACCTCCCGGTTTGCCGGGTCCAGTTTCAGAATTTCCCGGAATGTGTCTTCCGCCTCGTCGTAGCGCTTCTCCCGCAGAAACAGTTCACCCAGCTTGATCCTGGCCTGCAGCTTGGCCGGGAATGCCGTTGTGAAATCTTTATAGACCTGAATCGCCTCGGTAATCCGCTTCTGTCTTTCATACAGGGAGGCAAGATCGATCAGGACCGGTTCAAACTGGGGTCTGAGGGTTAGGGTCTTTCTGAAGCCTGCTTCCGCTTCCTTATAACGTTGCAGATCCGTAAGTAGCCGGGCAAGATAATAATTCGCCATGAAATGATCCGGATCGATCCTGATGAGCTCCTGAAAAGAGGCGACTGCCTCGCCGAATCGCTTCAGCTCCACCTGGCTCGTTCCAAGATAGAAAAGGGCGGTGAGATTTTTCGGGTCGAGATCGATCACACGCCGGTACTCAGCAACGGCGCTTAGGTAGTTTTTTTGATTCAGGTAGATGCCCCCACGGAGAAGGCGGATGTCGATGTCGTTCGGATGCGTCTCCAGGGTTTTTGTACAGATCGCCAGGGCCTTTTCCATCTCCCCTCTTTCCGTGTAGAGAAAAGCGATTTCCTTGGCCAGAAAAGGAGAAGAGGGATCGAGGCGGTTGGCCTCCTCGATCTCCTTGATCGCTTCCGGCAGATTCTCATTGAGGGAATTGAGGACGCCCAGGATATAGTGAAAGGAAGCGCCGGATGACAGATTCGCCTGCTTCGGTAACGGTTGGGGAAGGTCCTGTCTGGCGGGGGAGACGGCGCATCCGCCCAGGGCCAGGATCATCAGGAGAAGAGGGCCTGTCTTTCGGAGCATTGTTCGTCTCATGTCAAGATTTCCTTCCTGCTGCACTGTCTGCCGACGGCTCTCATCCCTTCATGTTCCTCTTGAGAATGTCCCAGCTCTTGAGGATGTCGATCGCGTTCTTCAACTGGTTGTCCTGCGTGAGGGTCTCCTCGCTCTTGTCCTTATTCGATCCCTCCGGTTTGGCGTCAACCTCTTTCGGTGATTTGATATGGCCTTTCAGATCCCGTTCCCGGAGCAGATGATCTTCCGGGGGCTCTTTTTCTTCAGCAGGGCGGATGAGCTTCACCACGATATCCGGGGTAATCCCCTCCGCCTGGATGGATCGTCCGTTAGGGGTATAGTATTTCGCTGTCGTCAGTTTCAGTGCTGAGCCGCCTTCCAGCGGGATGACCGTCTGCACGGAGCCCTTGCCGAAGGTCTGGGCGCCCAGAATCAACGCCCGTCCGCTGTCCTGGAGGGCGCCGGAGACGATCTCTGCGGCGCTGGCCGTTCCCTCATTGACGATAACGACGATCGGGCAGGTCGGTTCATCCCCGTCGTTTTTCGCTGTGGCTTTGCTCTCCATGTCCTTGGATCGACCGCGTGTAGAGACGATGACCCCCGATTTCATGAAAAGATCCGACACCTCTACCGATTGATTGAGGAGACCGCCGGGGTTGTTTCTCATATCGATAACAAGCCCTTTCAGGGGTTGGGCTTTTGCCTCTATTTCTCGAAGGGCTTTCTTCACATCGTCCACCGTCCGTTCCTGAAACGAGGCGATCCGGATGTAGCCTATCTGACCGTCGTAGATCTTTATTTTGACGCTCTTGATTTTGATGATGCTCCGGGTGATGACGTAATCTTTCGGCTTGGTCAAGCCTTCACGCATGATCGTGATGGTCACTTTTGTCTCTCGCGGGCCACGGAGCTTTTTGACCGCTTCCGTGATGGTGATGTCTTTTGTCGTTTTGCCATCGATCCTGATGATCTGATCGCCCGCCTTGATTCCGGCGATATAGGCGGGGGTATCTTCGATTGGGGAGACGACGGTGAGCACATCTTTCCGGATGGTGATCTCGATCCCTAGCCCGCCAAAGCTCCCCCGTGTCTCTACTTCAAGATCCTTATACATATCTGGGGTCATGAAGCTGCTGTGTGGATCGAGGGATTTGATCATTCCGTTGATCGCGCCCTGGATGAGCTTGTTGTTATCAACCGGCTCCACATAGTTCTTCTCCACCATGTCCAGGACCTCGCTGAAGGTCTTGAGGTTTTTGTATGTATTGCGGTCGATAGCCGAGACGCGGCTGTCTCCGTAAGGGCCGAGCAGGAACAGGGCGGTCAGAAAGGTAAAAAGTAAAAGCGCCCTTTTGCTGAGAGTGGTATTCATCATGGGTCTCCTCCATATTTGATACGTGATCAATCACAATGACAGGGGTGACAATACCACTTTTCATACAAATTTCCAGCACTAAAAAAGAAACCTGCGGAAAAAAAATGTCAAATGTATTAAAATAGATTTCCGCAGCGAATATTTTCATGTACACAGGGGGGGTATATGTCTGAAGAAAATTGGTTACGGAATCTTTGCCGATCAAGGGATGATCGGTGGATGGGGGGCGTCTGCGGAGGATTGGGCAGTCATACGCCGATTCCCTCCTGGGCTTGGCGGGTCATATTCACCCTGCTCTTTTTTTGCTTTGGGACGGGATTACTCTTTTATGTCCTGCTGTGGGTATTTATGCCGAAAGAACAACCGTAAGGAGAAGACGACTATGAAAAAATCCGATATGATCCTGGCACTGTCCAAAAAGGAGAGTCTTCGGGAACCGGAGGCCTTTGAAATCGTAAACATGGTGTTTTCGGGTTTTACAGAAACCCTCCGGAAGGGCGAAAGGATTGAAATCAGGGGGTTCGGAAGTTTTACCGTTCGCGACTATTCTCCCTATCTGGGGAAGAATCCGAAAACCGGGAAACGCGTTGAGGTCGGTCCGAAGAAACTACCCTATTTCAAAGCCGGTAAAGAATTAAAGGAAAAGATCAACAAGCCTGGTAAGTAAAGTGTGATCCGGCTGAGCGCCCGTGAGGAGGATCCCGTATGGCTGAATATCGCTGGTTCAATCATTACGATCCCGGTGTGCCGCATACGTTGGAACCCTATCCGCTGATCACTCTGCTCGATGTGCTGGCGGACTCGGTCGGCGCGAGACCGGGGCATCCGATGCTGATCTACCAGGGCAGGGAGGTGTCGTACCGTGAGATCGAGGATCACAGCAATGCACTCGCCGCGGCGCTGATAGCCTGCGGGGTCAAGAAGGGCGACCGCGTTGTGCTCCTGTTCCTCAATTGCCCGCAGAGTTTTATTGCCTTTTTTGCTGTATGGAAAGCCGGAGCGATTGTTGTCCCGCTCAACCCCCTGTATACCCCGTCCGAGCTCGAGCAGTCGATAAACGATGTCGAAGCCGAGGTCGCCTTGGTCGGATCGCTGTGGTACTCGACCGTCAAATCTTTCCAGCCGGGCACCAAACTGCGTTTGACAGTGGTGACCGACCTGGACACATACTCGCAGGCGCTCATGAAAAAGGAAGGAGGGGCGGTCGAACTCGAAGCGGACGACAGGTGGTGGAGCGATCTCATTGAGAAACACTTAGGGTCGACGAGGCCGGATGTCGAAATCGCCACAAACGATACGGCCGTCATACTCTTCAGCGGGGGTACAACCGGTATCCCAAAGGGCGTGATGGGCAGCCACCATTCGCTGGTCATCACGGGCACGCAGGTGACGGCTTGGTTCAGGGGACTGGCAACACCGTGGGAGGACAGGATGCTGGTGCCTCTGCCTCTTTTCCATGTTTTCGGCATCTACTCGGCTTTCGGGGTTGCCCTCATGGACCACCTGACCATGGTGCTGATCCTCAACCCCCGGGACGTGAAAAATGTGGTCGAAACGATCAGGGACTTCAAAGTTGCGACCATGGCGGTTTCCCCCACGATGCTCATTGCCATGCTAAACTATCCCGACCTGAAGCCGGACGACCTCAAATCCTTGCGGCGCACCGGTTCGGGGGCGGCGCCGCTCATGACCGAGACCAAACAAAGCTTTGAAGCGCGGATCAGCGGTCCGATAACCGAGGGATATGGGTTGACCGAGGGCACGCTGGCCATGACGGCGACGCCTGCCAGGGGTGTATGGAAACAGGGTTCTGTGGGCATTCCCATGCCGGACGTGGCGATACGCGTGGTCGATATCGAGACCGGCGTCGAGGATATGGCGCCCCATGAGCCGGGAGAAGTGCTTATCCGTGCGCCTCAATTGATGCAGGGTTACTGGGGCAGGCCGCAGGAAACGGTTGAGGCCATCCGCAACGGCTGGCTTTATACCGGCGACATAGGTTACCTTGATGAAGACGGATATCTCTTCCTCACGTCCCGCAAGAAGGATGTGATCAAGTGCGGCGGTTTCCAGGTCTGGCCGCGGGACGTGGAGGAGATCCTGAGCATGCATCCGGCGGTTGCCGAAGTTTGCGTCGGCGGTGTTCCCGATGCTCGGCAAGTCGAGGCGGTAAAGGCCTGGGTGGTTCTCAAGGAGGGGCAGGAGGCGACCGCAGAGGAGCTGCAGGAGTTTTGCCGCAAGAAACTGACCGGGTACAAGGTGCCGCGTCATATCGAGTTCCGCAAGAGCCTCCCCAAGACGCTGGTAGGCAAGGTGCTGAGGCGGATTTTACAGGAAGAGGAGAAGGAAAAGCTCGCTGTCAGAGACGGATGATCTCCATTCGGTGGTTCGCCTCGGGGTGGTTCGTTGACGGCCCCTCTGTCAGGATCGCGAGCTCGCCCTCCAGTCCCTGCCGCCGCAGCCAATCCCGCACATATCCGTTCCAGTCTCCGGGGTAATCGGTTTCGTATTGCGGATAGATCCCGCCGCTGAAGAGAAGTTTCTGGCAGGTCGTCTCCTGGGAACTCACCCCCACGATCCACATGGGGGGTTTAATGCGGGCGATCGAGCGGGCTGTGTAGCCGCTATGGGTTGGAACAAACACAGCGGCCGGGGAAATCCGCTCCAGGGTTGCCTCCACGCTCAAGGCGATCAAATCCGTGAGACCGATCGGAACATCGCGTCGATCGGCTAGGAAAGCGTCCTTGATCCCCTGACGGGAGCGTTGAGGTTCCGTCGCAGCGGCGATCTTTGCCAGCATAGCCACAGCCTCCACCGGATATTTCCCCATCGCCGACTCTTCCGAGAGCATGACGCAGTCCGTGCCGTCGAGCACCGCATTGGCCACATCGGTTGCCTCCGCCCGGGTCGGGCGCCGGTTGTCCATCATGGACTCGAGCATCTGCGTGGCGGTGATGACGGGTTTCCCCGCTCGATTCGCGCTGCGGATGAGCTGCTTCTGAACGACGGCAATCTGCTCGATCGGGATTTCTACCCCGAGATCGCCGCGCGCCACCATGATGCCGTCCGCCGCCGCGAGGAGTTCGTCCATGTGCTTCAGGGCGGTGGCGCGTTCGATTTTCGCTATCAGCAAGGGGTTGTAACCCATTGCGGAGGCGGCCTCCCGGACGGCGAGCATATCCGCAGCGCTCTCCACGAAGGATTGACTGACCGCATCCACCCCCTCCGAAGCGGCGAAGTTCAGGCATTCGCGGTCACGCTCTGTGAAGGCGCCGATCCCGAGGTCGATGCCGGGAAGATTGAGGCCTTTGCGGGAGCGCAATTCCCCGCCCACGAGGACCCGGCAGGTGATCTCCTGACCCTCTGCTTTTATGGTTTCTAGTTGGATGAGGCCGTCGTTCAGGAACAACACATCGCCGGGCTTGACCGCCCGGGGAAGACCTGAAAAGCTGACCGAAACCCGACCGGCATCTCCGACGATTTCACGGGTCGTAAGGGTGAAAAAAGACCCCGGCAGTAACTCGATCGGCTCGACCGACAGCTGGCCGATCCGTATCTTCGGACCGGGCAGATCGGCGAGGATGGCGATCCTCTCTCCCACTGCACGGGAGGCGGCACGGATGTTGTCGATCATCTGTTTGTGGCCTTGAAAATCGCTGTGCGAGAAATTGATCCGGGCCACAGCCATTCCGGCCCGGATCATTCTTTCCATGACCGCTTGAGACGCCGATGCCGGTCCGATGGTGGCCACAATTTTGGTTTTCTGTTTCGGGAGCGTCATGACCAGATCTCTCCTTTATTCCTTGTTACCCAGACGCTCGTGTGCGGCCCTGCACATAAGCGAGGTCCTCCTTCAGGTCCGGACCCACCGCCGCTGCACCGGCGAGCTCGTCGCAGCGCTCATTTTCCGTTTGACCGGCATGCCCGTGGACCCAGACGAACTGCACCCGGTGCGACTCGCAAAGATCCAGCAGCTGCGCCCACAGGTCACTGTTCTCGGCGGCGTCACTCTTCGTCCGCATCCAGCGGTTGGCCCGCCATTTGCGGGCCCAACCCTTGTTGATTCCGTTGATCACGTAGCGCGAATCGCTGTACAGGATGACGTCGGAAGGGGGGGGCAGTGCCTTGAGCGCAGCAAGGCAGGCCGTCATCTCCATGCGGTTATTCGTGGTGAGGCGGAAGCCCTCGGCGAGCTCGACTCGTGCTTCGCCCGCGATAATGATGACGCCGTATCCTCCCGGTCCCGGATTTCCTCGGCAGCCGCCGTCGGTATACACGACGATCTTCCCCGGTGGGAGGTCGGGGACGGGAAATGTGGAGCTACCCGCCCACGGGGTGGGGCGTCCCGTCAAGGGAGGCGCCTGTTTTGTGTTGCGCCTCCTGTCCCCGTCTGCAAGGCGGGACCCGCCGGTTGCGCTCCCGGTCGGGAAGGTGGTCTTCCCTGACGCGGCAGTGGCGGATATCGGATTCTCGAGCCACCGCTCAGCCTCGGACAGAGAGACAAACTTCTTATAGTGCGCTCCGGAAAATCCGCGGGTCAGCTCCTCGGCGCCTCCCGGACCGAACCAGGCGGTGTAGATGCCCCGCTTCCTTCCTTTGGCGACGACATAATATGTCTGAGATTTTCCCATGTCGTATGTGAAGCTCCCCGCCCACAGGGCGGGGCTTGCGGGATGCGCTCCCGGTCAAGGAATTACGGTTGTTTTCTGGGGCAGGTCGTCCTGCTGGGTGCGGCTTTTCAGGCGAAAACTTTCACCGTCATAGGAGAGGATCATTTCTGTGTCCCCCATCGTATTGACGGCAGGAGACTCCAGGTTGAATTTCTCGCCGAAATAAATTTTCCGGGCAATCTCGGATCGTGAGATCGTATCGGGATCTCCCTCTACCAGGATGGAACCCTCATTGACGATATAGGCCCGATCACAGACGGAAAGTGTTTCGCGCACGTTGTGATCGGAAATGATCACCCCGATTCCCTTGGCCTTGAGTTTTCCGATGATATTCTGAATGTCCGCCACGGCCAGGGGGTCAATGCCGGCGAAAGGTTCGTCGAGGAGGATATATTTTGGCGATGTCACGAGCGCCCGCGTGATCTCCACCCGCCTCCTCTCGCCTCCGGAGAGAGAATAGGCGCGGTTTTTTGCCAGCGGAGTCAGATCCAGTTCTCCCAGCAGTTCCTTCAAACGTTCCCGGCGCTCCTGCCGGCTAAGATCCAGTGTCTCCAGGATCGCCAGTATATTCTCCTCTACGGTCAGCTTTCTGAAGATCGAGGGCTCCTGGGGAAGGTAATTCAATCCCTTCCGCGCCCGGATATACATCGGACATCGGCTTACGTCCTCGCCGTCGATGAGAATCTGGCCGCCGTCGGGACGGATCAATCCCACGATCATATAGAACGTGGTCGTTTTCCCGGCGCCGTTGGGGCCTAAAAGACCCACGACCTCGCCGGGATAAATCTCCAGATTGACGCCATTGACCGCCCGCCTGCCCCCATAGATCTTGATCAAACCTGTAGCCGACAGTTTCCCTGCACCCGATCCGGGGCCTGGTCCAGTCCTGGTGTCGGGCCCTGACTCGCCGCCTGCTTGCATCCCCGTTTTCTGCGCCTGCTCCGAGAGGGCGGTCCGATGACCCGTCTGAAGCGGCTTTTTTCTTATCATCATGACGGAACAGCCCGATAGAAGGTCATGCATGGCAAGCTTGTCTTTCCGAAAGGCCGCCATGACGAAGCCGACGCCGGCCGTCAGCAGCGTCAGGAGCTTTGCCAGATGGCGCAATAGGTTAGAAACGGTGCCGGCTCGCCGGCCATTTCGGTCAAAGACACGGATATCGAAGAGAAGCTTGCCCGGTGTTGCCTGCAAGGGCGTCGCTTCCAGGATCAGGTGATACAGAAAGAGGAAAATAAAAAAGCCCGGGATGACCTGCCGGAAAATATCAAATACCATTTCGCTTTTCAGGTAGTCGAGGGTCTTCACCGCCCCTATATACAGGAGCGCGTAGAGGACGAGACAGAGCATGAAATCCGCGGTGGCTGCCCCTAGACGCCGCCAAAAACCGGCCGGGCCCTTTATGATTCCGCCGTCCGGGTATGGGGGATCAAGAATCCCGGAAGGCTCTGGGGCCTCGACAGTGTCCTCCCGGAGGGGCAGGTAGGAATGATCGCCCGTGGCGACACCAAGGGTCACCGTTGTTTTCTTTTTCATTATACCCTTCGGGACATGATGTCCAAGTTGCGCAAAGGTCTCAAGGTACTGCTTTTTCGCGCGAGTATACGAAGAACAATAGGGTGTGTCAATTGAATTATGGCCACCGCTGACTGTCAGACTTCCGCATCGGGGTCTTCACCGCAAGTCGACCCATCGATATGCGGCCCGCCCTGCTCCTTTTGCCCGTACCACTTTTCTCTGAGGTACAGGGAGGGCGCCTCGCTGTTGACTTTAAGGCAAAAGACGTCGGGTCGGTTGTAGTGTCCGGCCAGGTCGTGGATGAGCTTTTCCTCCACGGACCGTTCCAGGTCCAGATCGGCATACAGAATGCCTTCTTCATGTCCCAACGGCCCGCAAAGCAGCTCTCCGTTCGGTGAAATGATGGAAGATCCGCCCGTCAATGTGTCATCGGCCAGGAATTTTTTGTCCTCTTCGGTATAGGCGAGCATCGCTTTCATTTCATCGTTCATGGCGCCCACACAGTTTAGAATGTAAGCTTTCGACATAAATGCGCAGCCTCGTCCTGCCATTACCGCCCGGTCGGCCCTGTTCAGCATTTTTCGGCCCGGCAGATTTGGCCACGAAATGATCAAGATCATCGTCCCTTCGGCAATAAGGGCGAAAAGGGAGAGGGGATTTGAACTCTCACCGCAGATCAAACCGGCAATCTTTCCGAATTCCGTATCGAACGCCCTGAGCGTATCGCCAAAACCCCCTGTATGAACGAGTTTCTCTCCGACGGTCGGGGTAAGTTTTTGGTGCTTGCCCATAATTTCTCCGCTCGAGGCGATGAAAAGCTGGGAATTGAACATGGTTCCAAAGGTTCCCGGTCTTTTTTCGCAGAGACCCATCACGACATATGCGCCGACCTCTTTTGCCGCCTGACAGAGTGCTTCGGTTTGAGGGCCCGGTATTTCCACGGAGTTTTTAAAAAGCCGCAAAGCCATATCCCGGCTGGTGGGCCCGGTTGCCGGATGGAAATGGTACCAGAGCGGGTGACCCGGGATAAATCCTTCCGGGAAAGCGATGAGTTTGGCTCCGGCCTGCCCCGCTTCCCTGATAAGGCAGCAGGCCTTTTGAGTGGTTGCCTCCCGGTCGAGAAATATCGGTGCGGCCTGAATAACGGCAACCTTTACTGTAGGATAGTGGTCGCCCATCGTAAACCCCCTTTATCTGAAATCGCAGTATACCAACGGTTCATCGCGGAGGACGATAGTACAAACGGCAACATGGATCAAGGCAAACTTTCCGGCGGTCCGCTATCATGAACTTCCGACCGGCAAGGATGGTGTCATGTCCAGCTTATAATCGCCGGGCTCCCTTGATGACACCATAGGTGGTAGGATTTTTAAGCTCACCGATGTCCATTTCGTTGAAATCTATGAGATGAAGGCAAACCTTGCTTCCGAAAGGTGTCTTTGTGTCCGATGTCAGGGATTGTTTCAATTCAGCCAGCTTCTCCGGTTCAATCGCTCTGGCGCTATACGACCGGCAGGGTTTTCGGGTTTTGATGGATTCGATAATGGTCATGGGTGCCTCCGGCGCAAAATCGTACGGTCACTTCTTTTGCCGTCTCCAGAACGGACCGGTCTTTCCGATCTCCTTCATGGTTTGGCCCATCTCACGGACGTACTCGAACATGTGTGAGACATAATCCCGATCCAGCCGCCGTTTGAAGTAGGGTCCCGAGAAAAGCCTCATCATATCGGTGATCGGCGTAATTCCTTCGTCGCTGCCTTGGTCAAACGAGGCCCAATTGCGAACATGCCCTTCCGACCGGAAGAGGTTCATGGTCGCTCAGGCATATCCGATGTCTTCTACCCATTTCCACAGCGGAACGGACACATAGGCCATGTATCCGGAGGCTTCTTCGTTCAGGATCACGCCATCCCGGAGCACGACCTGAAGAGGTTCGCCGCAGTCCAGACAAGGGAAATCCACCGTTACCGTTTTGCCGGGGAAGAGCCAGCAGACCGCCAGCGATTCGAATCCTCACTGGCCGAACCATTTCTGCTGGCCGTCTATGCTGATGCGGTAATGGGTGGGGAGGTTGTTGAAGGGTGCAAAGGAGACGATGTGGTCGGTTCTCGGATACAGCCATCCGGCGATGCCCGAGCCGAAAAGGTCGTGAAGGGCGGCTCTCCCCTCTTCGACGGCAAGACCGAGCGAGGATGCCAGTTCCGTATAAAACGGCGCCTGGCCGGTTTCCACCATGCGCTTCATGATGACATGAAACGCCTTATCCAAAATCACAGGTTCATCCATGGCATTTACCTCCAAAAAAAGAAGACCCCCCCTCTCTTTTTTGGAGACACGGGGTCTTTGGGCCGTCCGTCGATTGCACCCTCACGGTTTAGGGTTAAAAAAATTAATAACGATTGCTATATTTTGTTGATCGTACTTACTACATCCATCAATTCTGGAAGTCAAGGCCATAACCGGCGGCAATTCGTGCCCGAAAGCGGTTATTGACTGATTTTGAAAAGTATGCGAGATGACGATCAAATAATGATCTGCCTGTATTGATTGCATTAAACCCCCGCCGAACGATGGTATTTCGAACAACCGGAAAACGAGAGGCGTCATGGTGCTGTAACCGATCGAAGGTCAGCCGAGCAGACAGTCAGGAGGAACCCTATGAATGAATCTTCGAGTTTCAAAAGCGGTCTGGAAATCCTGTCCCGTATCTTGATCCGATGCTTTGTCTTGGGTGCTGTCTTCATTACGCTCTGGTTCATCTTTTTCCTGGTCGGCGGTGAGTTGGGTTATACGATGCATGCCAAGTGGTTTCAAATATCAAGACACGAATACGATTTGCTGAATTATTACGGCATGGCGTTTGTGAAGGGCTGCAATTTTCTTTTTTTCCTCTTCCCTTATATTGCGATCCGGATGGTGCTGAGACGAAAGCGTGAATGATGGGTTGAACGGCGGACATGATGACGTTGCGCATAAGGCGGAGCATAAAACAACCGTGAGCAAAACAGCGATAATTGATATAGACAACACCCTCTGGCAATTCAGCGACGCTTTTTATCAGGAGTTGAAGAAAATCAACCCGGATTTTCCAACGCCCGACCACTGGACCACCTATGACATTTGGGAAGGATACTGTTCGGTTGAGGATTTTATCACCGCGATCAACGCGATTCACCATCATCAGGACAACGACCAATACCAACCATACCCGGAATCACCGCGATTTTTGTCATCACTCAAAGAACATGGTTTCCATGTCATTCTTGCCAGTCATCGTGTGCCGACAACAAAGCAGCCGACCGAGCAATGGCTCAATCGGCACGGACTTCACTACGACGAACTTCATCTCTCATTGAACAAGACTGTTCTCTTTGCGAATGCCGACGTCGTCGTGGATGATTCACCGCTTACACTTGAAAAAGCGATAGATAATGGAGCGCTGGGCGCCGGATTGCTGTTCCCCTGGAACAGGGCTTATGTCAGTAACGGCTTTAGGCTTTTTCAAAACCTCGATGATGTTCTGGAATACATTCTGAAACCAAGTTTCTAATATGAACCCGTCAATTCTTTGGAGGGCACAATGGAAGATCAATTGAAAAAACAGCAAGCAACGGAGATCCAGATTAACACCGGGGATGAAATTCTGCGGGGTAAATACAGCAATAACATGATCGCCGCTCACAGTGCCGATGAATTTATTCTTGACTGGCTTTTAAACTCGCCCAGTGGTGTTCATCTGGTCTCGAGAATCATTGTGACTCCCTCGCATGTCAAACGAATCATCCACGCCCTTAATGAAAATCTCGATAAATACGAAAAACAATTTGGCAGTATTAAGGACATTGTCTCGATTGATCATAAATTTCATTAACTTTGGTGTCTTGTGCGGTTGAGGTAATAGTGATGTCGATTAAAACAGGGAGAAACAGCATGGAGAGCAAAATCAGGGAAGCAATCTTCAGGCGGGTCGAGCACGAACCCTTTGCCGGGAAATTCGGCCTAACGCTGATGGATCTGGACGACGGCTATTCAAAAGTTTCGATGGTCTTCACACCGGATATGGAGAACATGTTTGGGAAAGCCCATGGAGGGGCACTTTTTGCTCTCATCGATGAAGCGTTTGAAACCGCGTCCAATTCGCATGGCACTATTGCCGTTGCCTTGAACATGAACATCGCCTACCTTGCCTCCCCTTCTGCGGGCGCCACATTAACCGCCGAAGCCAGGGAAATAAACCGAACCAATAAAACCGCGGTTTATGACATCAAGGTGGTTGAAGGTGAGAACCGTCTTCTGGCCTCCTGCCAGGCCCTCGTCTACAGGCTGGATAAACCGTTGCCGTTCCTCGATCAAGTTTAGGGACAGGAAATTCGTTATGACCCCGATAGAAATGGTTATGACTGCGGCAACACTGTATGTCAAATAAAATCAAGTCGAACATCTCCTTGACAAACAAGGTCCGCATCCGTATTCTCCCGCGCTGGAAAAAATAACATGGCATCACTATCCGCTTTCAAGCGG
>MICN01000096.1 GCA_001829875.1 Syntrophus sp. GWC2_56_31 | reverse complement strand
GATCATAATAGCGGGCCCGGAAATAGTAAAGTCCGGTTGCCGGATCGTATTCCCGGGCGGAAAAGGCGAAGGGGTTGGCCGATTGGCCGGAGCCTTTTTTCATGTTCCCAAAGGCGTCATACTCATAGCTGGTCGTCACCGTCCCCTTTTCATCGGTCAGGGCCATGATATTCCCTGTGGCATCGGGATGGTAGTAATACTCCTTACCCTCCCTTGTCATCATCAGGGGCCGGTCTACGCCGGGGGCGTGGAGGTACAGGGCCTTGGGACGGAGATCCTCCCGAAGCTCCGCCTGCACATTCACCCCGTCGGTGATAAACAGGGTCAACCCGGAAGCGTCCTTCCGCCAGGCCCGCTCACCGGTGGGAGCGTAGCCGTACGTTATCTCCGTTTTATCTGGAGCGATCACCTTGATCATCCGGTTTTCCGGATCATAGAAAAAGCGCCTTGCGCCTTGGAGGCCCTTTGTTTCGATCACATTGCCCTGGTTGTCGTAGACCAGGGTTTCTGCCCCCGACTGGACAATCTGATCGCCCCGTCCGACGCGGTAGGTGGTCGTTTCTTTCCCGACTTCTTTCTTCACCCGGTTCCCCCCCGGGGAGTAGCTGAAACGGATGGGGTCTTCGCCTTCCGGGGATTCCTCGATGAGCTGTCCGGCCTGATCGTAACGATAGCGGATTCGCCGTCCTTTTTGATCGATCTTTTCTATGCGGTTTCCATCCGAATCGTAACGATAGCGCCAGCCCAGGAGGGGTGCCCCTTTGGCATCGGCATAGGCCAGCCGAACCACCCTGTTTTCGGCGTCGTACTCCCAATCCCCCCTGATCCCGTTGGGATAGGTCAGGGACCGAAGCCTATCCTTCGGGTCATACGTAAAACCGAAGGTCTTCCCGCCGTCTCCTTTGATCGATTTCAGACGATTCGCCGGATCATATTCATAAAGGGTAGTCCGGCCTTCCGGATCGACAACCTTGGAAATCAACCCGGCTGCATTATACTCGTAGGCCAGGAATTTTTTCAGGTGGGGGTAGTCCACTTTCGTCAGCCGGCCGGCTGCGTCGCGGCCGAAGCGGATCATCATTGCCCGGTCTTCGATTTGAAGCGGGTTCCCGTCCCGGTCGTATCGATAGAGGATCTTTTTCTTGTCGGGAAGGGCTTTTTCGATGACCAATCCCTTGGGATCATAATTATAGGATATGGTGTGACCTTGGGGCAGGGAAACCGTCCGCAGTCTTCCGGCCGAATCAAAGGTTCTTTTGGTCGTCTGGCCGAGGGGATCAAGCGAAGCGAGCACATTCCCCAAGGGATCGTAAGTGAGCCGGGTTTCTCCGCCGGAAGGATGTTTGATCGATGTCGCTCTTCCGGCATAATCAAAGGTATAACGGGCGCTGCTCCCTTCCGGCTCGATCACCTCGGAGAGATTCCCTGCTTGATTGTATGAAAACCGTTTTGCCCGGCCTAAAGGGCTGGTAACGGAGGCGAGCCTGTCGCTCGAGTCGTAGGAATAGCGTATGGTCGATCCGGTCAATGCCTTGAGTTCGGTCAGCCGTCCAACACCGTCGTATGTAAAATCTTCCCCTCCGCCGGCATTGTCCCTCCAGGATACCAGGTTCCCCCCGATATCGTAACCATAGGAAATCTCTAAACCGGCGGCAGATTTCTCCTTGATCGCCTGTCCCAGCGCGTCATATTCAAAGTGTTGCTTCGCACCCTGTGTGTTTATCCATTCAATCAAGTTCCCAACCCGATCGTAAGCGAACCGCTCCGATCGACCATCGGGAAAACCCTTCCGGGTGTTCCGGCCCAGCCGGTCGTATTCATATCGGGTCTTTTGACCCGAAGGAGAGGTCGTTTCAACGATCCTTCCCATGGCGTCATATTGGAACGCCTTGACCCCCTCGGCAGGATCCACCGCCCTTAAAAGAAGCCCCTCGGGATTGTATTCGTATCGGGTTGTTCCTTTGGCCGGATCGGTTATGCCGATAAGCTGTTTTTGCTTGTCGTATTTGAAAAGGGTGACTCCGCCGAGGGGATTGGTCATCCGAACAAGATTTCCCTGCGGGTCGTATTCGAAACGGGTCTGCTGACCCAGTGCATTGCCCCGGGTCGAAAGACGTCCGGCCTGGTCATAGGTGTAGCGCTCTTCTGGGTTCCCAAGTTCTTTGGTACTCCTGATCGCTCCGTCCGGATAATAGGTCTGCTGAAAGATCGTCTGGTTTCCCCGGCGGACCTCGGTCAGGTTCATCTGCCCGTCGTATTGGTTGATCTGTTTGGATCCATCGGGTCTGATGATAGCGGTCCGAAAGAGTGTATCTTTCAGGTATTCAAACCGGGTGGTCCGACCGGCGCTGTTTCCAAGGCTGATCAGGCGCCCCTGGCTGTCGTAGGCCATTTCGGTCTTGTTCCCCAGGGGATCGGTAATCGATACCGGCAACCCCAAAGCACTTTTTTCGATGAGTGTTTGATGTCCCAGAGGGTCGATTACCTCGTCCCGGATGCCGTCGGCACTCCATTTTCTCTTGGTCACCCCCCCCGCCGGATCGATGATCTCGTGTTCGTTGCCTTCGCCCGGATAGGCATGCTGCTCCTCTCCCCTGTCGGCATAGCGGCGGGTCAGAACCCTGCCTTTGTCGTCATAGGTGATTTCTACGGTTCCGGTTCCACGATTCTCCAGGCGGACAATAAATCCGCTGGGATCATAATGGTACCTGATCGGTGCGGCACCGTTGACCTGAACCTGGGTAAGCTCTTCTTTCGTGTATTGGTAGGTGATGAGATCACCGGTTGAGCTTTCTATCCTGACTATCCGTCCCTGGGGGTCCGAAGCGAATGTAAGCGACTGTTTTCTTGGTCCTTCGATTCTGGCCAGCCGTTTGTCCGGGCCATAAACCAGGCGCACTTTATTATAGTTTCGGAAATCGATCTCTGTGAGACGTCCCTCCTTGTCAAAGGTCTCCCGGGTTCCGTCCCGCCTCGACCACACCGCCTGACCGCCTTTCTCCAGGCGTATCCTTCCACCCAGGTCGTTTTTATATTCCGGATGGTTTCCTTCCTGAGTGAAAAAAACCGGTCCCCGTTCATCTTCGATCCGGACCCGATTATTTTCTTTGATCAAACGTTTCTCAAAATTCAGACGCCACCCGGATCCCAAAAGACCAGATTCCCCTTTGACGGGCTGGAAGGTCCGTCCTACCTCCAGATTTACCGGTCCGGCCGCCGTCACCAGATCCGTCGCTGAAACGGATAGTCGACCCGATTGGGGATCGACTGTTTCCTGGGCCTGGAGGGTAGAGGGGAGGACAAAGAAAAAAAAGATCGATAAAGCTGCCCTGAGAAGGATTTTGGGGTTGCTCATTATCTTCTTCCCCTATCTCGTTATGAGATCTTCACACAACTTGAAAATAGGATCCCGGAAGCGTGCATTGGAGATTTTTCGTGGCACCCTGCCCCCGCAACGGAGCGCCCGCAAAGACGACTGTTTGAGCGCGAAGCGCGAGTTTCGTCTTTGCAGCGAAGCGAGGAGGCGCAGGGTCGAAAAATGTCCAGCGCGTGGAGGGATCGCGATTTTCAAAGGTCTCGATATGCTGATGTTCGCGGGGCGCACCCGTGGTCATTTCGCCAGGGTGTTCATCAGCAGATCGATCTCCTGGTTGGCCCGGGTCGTCAGGGGGCCCGTGATATTTTTCATCTCCTCGAGCGTGATGGCGTCGATGTATTTCTCGACGGCCTTCTCGTACTCCCGCTTCTTCGCCAGGGTTTCCCCTGTCTTCACATAGAGCGTCTGGGGGCTCGAAAAATAGCCGAGGACCTGCTTGCCCAGATCGGTGACGATATCCTGTGTGACCTGATCCAGCAGTTCCGTGTCCGCCGGGATTTGAAGGGGATCGTAGGGAATATTGGCCTGGGGTATCCCCTCGGAGAAGTCGTCGGAGACCTCTTTCACCTTCTGCAGATTCCGGGTGGCGATGACCTCGCCGCCTTCCACATCGATGAGCCGGTAGGACACCCGGATAAAGGCGCGCTTCTTTTCCGTCCCGACCTTGTATCTAACCGTTTCCCGGATATCCTCTTCGATGTTAGCCGGCGGCGCGTTCTTCATGTCTGCCTCTGTGGGGCTTCCCTTTTGACTCATGAGCCACATCTGGTAGGAGGGATTGGGCACCGACTTTTTCGCCACCACCACATTGGTCATCTTCTGCCCCTCGCTTGTCTGTTTTTCCACGTTGTACTGGAGTACGCTGCCGAAGATAAAGATATCGGTCCCTTTCAACTTGCCGGCCTTCTTGGCGCTTTCGATGTCATAAACGCCCGCCTGTCCCATTTCGATCTCCTTGAGGATCGCCCCCATGACGTCGCGCGCGAGAATCTTTACATCGCTGGTGGCGTTGGTTGTAAGGTAGGCGAGCAGGCTGTCCGTCACGATCCGTCCCGCTTCGGCATTGCTGGTAGGGCTGGTGAAATCCATCACGGCGATTTTCTTGATGACCCGCTCCCGGAGACGGTCCTTGAGAACCTGGAGTTTTGTGAATACCTCCTTGTATTCCGTATGCATCCGGTTGACGCGGTCATACCAGGCATAGGCGTTGCCGACCTGTTCGGCCTTTTCATACGCCTCGGCCTGGGTGTACATCATCGAGAGCAACTGGTCGATGAGGACCCGGACCTGGGGATCTTCCTTGGCATACATCATCATCGAGACCGAGGTATAGGCAGGATAAAGACGGCGCTTATCTTTTGTCGCCCGGTTCATATAGTATTGAGCCGCCGCCAGGTTGAGACTCAGGATCGGCCGGGCCTTGGTCCCGTCTTTGTCCACAGCCGTCGCTTTAGGGAGAAAGAGTAGCACCCGATCCCAGGCATTTTGCCGGGAGAAAACCTCGGCACGCGAGAGGTAGTAGGAAGGGGTGTTCTTTTCGCTGGCTTCCTTGAGGCCGGCGGCGATAGCCGGTTGCCCGGGCGCGATTTCCTGGGCCTGGGCAAGGTAGCGGGCCACGTCGCCCCAGTCTTCCGTCGCTTTCGCCTTGTCGGCGCCTCGCTGGTAATAGCTCAATCCCTGGGTCTCGGCCCTGGTCAGTCGGGCGGCGAGATCGGGGTGTGTCGGATGGAAGGAGCGGACCTCTCGGAGTTTCTTTACCGCCGAAACCCATTCATTCGCCGCCTCGGCCTTCGCGGCCTCTGCAAGGATCGGATCCGCACGGCGGTTCAGCCCTTCGAGTCGTCGCTTCTCGAGGAGCGCCCTCGCCTCTAGAAGCGTTTTCTTGTATTCCGACTGACCGGGCTCCTGGACAATCGCCTGCTCCAATCGGGCGATCGCCTCCTCCAGGCGGTTCTGTTTCAGGAATTCCTGTGCCTGATTGAAACTCTCCTGTCCGGGACCGGCGCAGCCGGAAAGTGCGATCAAGATAACGCAAAGTATTGCCAAACCACGTAATCTCTTCATAAAACTCACCTCAATGATGCAATGTCTCAATCTACGTCTAACCTCAAAACCCTTACGGAGCGGTCAGGTTCATACTCGTCCGTTGCCCGGTTTTCCGCTCATAGACCTGGCTCGGTTTTCCCTTCGTCACGTTGGAGATCTCCACCGTGGCGGTGTTGGGGGGCGACGACCCCTCGTTCACCGCTTCCACTTCGAACCGGTTCTGTCCCCCGGTGAGTTTCACCTGGAAGGACTGTTTCTTATTGGTCAGCAGGAGTTTGCTCTTCAGCACCTTCCCGTTGAGATAGATGGTGATGATGTCCCCGTCTTCAGCCCCGTGGTCCCAGACGGTAATGGTGACATCCCGCCGGTCCACCGTAACGTCCGTCAGGTTCTGGGGGGTTGTGCCCGTGATTGTCGTCGTGGGCTTGACCGTCGTGGGTTTCGCCGTCGTGGCGGTGGTCGTACCCCCGGGGCGTACTGTTGTGGGGGTGGAAGTTCCCCCCGGGGATACCGTCGTTGGAGTGATCGTCCCCCCTGGGGGTACCGTCGTTGGGGTGGTGGTGCCTCCCGGGGGTACCGTTGTGGGGGTGGTCGTGGTCGACGAACTGAGATATCCCGGCGACTGCGCCTGGCCCGCCGGCTGCTCCTTGACTTTCTGTTCCTTCGAGTCCAGCGGGTTCCACTGCCCTTTCTGGAAATCGGTGACGATCTTGCTCACCTTCTCCAGGTCCGCGGGCTTCATGGTAGAAGCTTTGCCGGGATCGGTCTTGGGGTCATACCCGCCGGAGGAAAGCGTCGCAGTCCCTTCGATGCGGATGATCCCATCCGCCCGCAGGGTCGCTCCGGATGGATGCTTCAGGGTGGCCAGGACAGGCTCGACAGTACCTGGCCTGGCTGTCCTCTCGACGGTGATGCGCCCGTTCCGATCGATCCGAACGCCGGAGCCGGGGGACACCAGCAGCGTACACTGGCCTGTCACGTCGGCGACTTTCCGGCCGTCCTGAACCGTGAATACCTTGAGATCGGCGCTTTTGCCAAAGGAAATCAACAGGCTTTTTGGCTCTATGGTCAAGGTCGGTAAGGAGGCAGGGCCTGGCGTCGAGGAGGTCGGCGCACCGGCCGCCGGAACGGTCGACGTTGCCGCTGGCGAAGGACCCGCCAGACCTGACACCGGCTGGCTTGCGGCTTTCGACGCAGAAACCACCTCCACCCAGGCCTCGGCCTTCAGGGGACCGGCCTCCACCCCAATCCTCACGCGGGCGCCAACTTTGGCTCGAGAATCTGTCTGGATATTTCCCTGTTCACCAATGACAATTCCCTGGGAAGAATCGCCCCTCCATGAAACCTTCCCTCGGCTGTAGGGCTCCTTCCGTCCATCCGGCAGAACCCTCATGACCTGTAAAGTCTGCGTCGCTCCCAGAGCAAGCTTCAGGTTCTCCGGTTCGATGGCGATCTTCTCCGCCCCCTCGACCTGAGGCTTTTGTCCGTTGCCGCCTTCCTCCACCTTCCAATCTAAACTGGCGGTGGCCTTGCCCCCCGTCTTGTCCCGCACTTCGAGCCAGACCTTGTACAGTCCCGCTTTCTTCGGGGTGAATGCGGCGGTCTCCCCTTTTCCCGCGACAAAGCTGCTCCACTGGTATGTGTAGTCCGGCATGCCGCCCTTCACCTTGGCCCGGATCGTCCCGGTTTCTCCCACCTTCAGGGTCGGCTTGTCCGATGCGAGGGCTACCTCGAGCTTCGGCACTTCGACCTTGAGATCTACACTTGCCGATGCCTTCTGGCCTGCCTTGTCGCTGACGTCGAGGGATGCCTTGTGCGTGCCCGGCCTGTCCGCGACGAATCGGCCCGATTCTCCTTTCCCTTCTACGCTGCTCCCCCACTGAGAGACAAACGGCGGTTCACCTCCCTTGACCACGGCTTGGAGCATAGCCGTCTCCCCGAGCTTTAGGGTTGTCTTGTCCGTCTTGAGGGTCACCTCCAGTTTTGTAGGCTCAACCTTGATCTCGATGCCGGCGTTTGCCGTCTGCTTAACGCTGTCCGACACATCCACCGTGATCTTGTACGCACCGGACTTCTGGGGCGTGAAATTCGCCGCCTCGCCCTTGGCGGCTACGTCGGCGCTCCATTTGCTCGTTACGGGCGGCGCGCCCCCCTTGACGATCGCCTGAATTAAGGCCGTTTCCCCTATCTTCATGGTCGTCTTGTCCGTCTTGAGCGTGACCTCGATCTTCGGGACCTCGACCTTGAGTTCCACCGTCGCCTTAACTTTCTGCCGAGCTCCATCCGTCACTTCCACGGACACGGTTTGTGCGCCGCCCTTTTTGGCGATATAGGGGACGCTGTCGCCTTTTCCCTCGACTTCCGGACTCCATGCATAGGTGAAGGGGGCTTCCCCTCCCTTTGTCTCGGCCCTGATATCGACCGTTTCGCCCAACTTGATATTGGTCTTTGCCGGCTTGAGGGTCACTTCCAGGCTGGCACGTTCAACCTTGATGGATAGGTCAGCCGAGGCCTTTTTCCCTGCCGCATCCGTGATCTCCAGGGTGATCTTCTCCGTCCCTGATTTCTTTGGTGTAAAACGGGCGGTGTCGTTCTTGGCATCGAGGCCGTCTTTCCAACGGTATGTATAGGGCGCTTTCCCCCCCTGAACAGCGGCCTTGATGACGGCGGTTTCCCCGGTCTTCAGAGAGGCCTTGTCAGCAGTGAGGGTCACCAGAGGTCCCTTGGCTTTGTTCAGGTCGTCCTGGGAGATGGTGATGCTCACCGGAGATGTCGCCGTACCGAGCACGATATCCTGGCTGTCCCGCACGGTCGCCTTGACCGTATAGGTTCCTGTCTGGCTGCAATTTATCCGGAGTTCCTGTCCGCCTCCGGGGATGCCGCAGATCCCTGCCGGATCGATGGTCCATGCATAGCGCAGAGGGGGCTTGTCCGGTTCCGGGCTTACACTGGCCTTGATGAATATATCGTGGAATACGGCCAGTTGATTGGTCACCTCGACCAAGCCGCAGTCGGCCGCTCGACCCAATTGGGTGTCGCACTTCCAGATCTTGGGCTTTGACCCCATGTATTTGGGCTCGCTCAAGCTGACGGTATACTCCTGGGCCGTTATGGCGGCCTTGTCCTGACCCAGATCATCGCCTCCGTCCCTGGCCTTCCCGTGAACGGTTACGGTAACCGGCTTGGTGTCCTTGGGCTTGAAGGTATATTCCCTTTCGCCCTTCAAAGGTCCGGGATTCAAGGTGTTGCCCGATATCTCCCACCAGAAGGATATCGCCTTGTCATCCATCTTGGGTTTTTCGGTTACGGTAAGTTTTACCTCCTGCCCCACCTTCGGGGTTTGGGGCTGAAATGCGAGCTTGATTTCAGGTTTTGACACCTCGATCTCGATCTGTTCCGATTCCCCGATGGTCGTTTTGACGTTTCCTTTATAGGTATGGGCAATAACCCAGACCTTAAATTTCCCCAGCTTGTTGAATTTGGCCTTGGTTCCGGAGACGTTTCCCCCGGTCTTCTCGAAAGGCGAAAACAGGATCTCCGGATGGGGTTGCCAGAGGAAATAGAAGTCCCCGCGGGCCGGTTTATCTCCGGACATCACCGTGCCACTGAAGTTCCGGCTCTCTCCGATGGGAATCTTTGTCTCTTTATCGAGCAACACGATCTTGACGGTCAGGGCTTCCACCATGACCGTGCAGGCGGCTGTGGCTGAACCCCCATCATCATCGGTCACGGTGACCGATATGGGATGAGGACCGGGCTGTCTCGAATTGGCAAAGGTGAAAGTATTATCCTTGGCTTGGCCATTGCCGGTCCAAGTGAATTTCTGTGGAGGAATCCCGCCTTCGACGCTCGCCGTAAGAGTGACGATATCGCCCAACTGCGCAGTGATCGGACATTTCTCATTGATCTTCAGCTTCAGAGGTTCCTTGAACTTCTTGTTCTCATCCCTCCTGATCTTGTCCGCTTTTTTTTCGTCGTACGTGCCCTTGCCATAGGCGCCTTCATAGCAGCCTTTTGCGCAGTCATCGGGCGCTCTGAAAAAATGTCTGCTTGAGCAACCAAGAGCACCGATACCGCCTATACACGGTCCGGAACTTTTGCATTCCGGCTTTGTTTTGTTTTCAGGGTCATACCATACACCGATGTGGCCGGCCCAGCCACTCGAACACCTGCATAAACAGTTGAGATAACTGTTTCGCTTCTCCTCTTCCGTCGGAGGGGGCGTACATCCCCGCTCGAGATCGGGTTTACCTTTTTCCACGCAACCGACGGGTTGCTTCGCTGTCACGGTGCGGGTCTGCTTTTTCGTCCCCCGGTTGCATTCGCCCCATGCCGAGTACTCATAGGTACAGGCAGGAGGCTCTTTCGGAGGGGCAGGCGGCGTCGAGGTCAGACCGACACCGGTTCCGGTACTGACACCGCTCGTGAGACCGGTCTGCCCGGTTACACCCGCGGTTATCCCGGGCTGGCCGCTCGTTCCGCTCTGGACCCCCGTCTGCCCGCTCGCACCCGAGGTGACCCCGGGTTGGCCGGTGGTTCCACCCTGGACTCCCGCCTGCCCGCTTACCCCTGCAGTTATCCCTGCCTGGCCGCTTGTCCCGCCCTGGATACCGGCCTGTCCGCTTACACCCGAGGTTATCCCTGCCTGGCCGCTCGCCCCCCCCTGGACCCCGGCCTGGCCGGAAGGTTGCGTATAGGAGCCCGGTTGCACCTGCGGCGGCGGTTTCTGTCCGTCCTTCGGATCACCCGCGCCCGGCTTTTCGCCCTTGTCTCCGGGCTCTTTATCGCCGCCGTCCCGGATCTCTACGTCGATGCAGACCGGATTGCGAGAAACCGTCGTATCTTCGAGCTCCCGGAAAAGTTCGAATGAAATCCCCGTGACATCGGTTTCCAGGACGACGCAGACTTTATGCGTTCCTGCCTTTTCGAAGATGTACGATCGGGAGTTGCGCTTGCCGTCGGTCGTTTCCAATGGCTTGTCCCCGGCCTGCGCCTGGCCGGCATACCACTTGTAGCGATAGTAAACGCCGGGATTCTTATCCCCGCCGCCGAGACAGCGAAGGATGGTCGCCAGATCCGTCTCGAAGGAGGCCGGATCGATTGTAAGCGGCGCCGTGATGCGGACGGTTGCCTTTCCCTTGGCAAGCACCGCTTCCCCCTTGTCGTAATAAGGCTCGACGGCCAGTGCTTTCAATTGCTGGAGGAGCGCACGGGCCTCGTAGGCCGCGCCCTGCTTTTCCAGCAGCAGGAGCCGCTGCAGTGCCGGAAAGCACTTGTTGAACAGGGCGACGGCCGCGTTGGCGTCCGTGCTGGCCTTGTAATCTTCGTAACGGGTGCAGGCATTTTCGGAATGGGCCTGCACCAGCGTGGAGAGGTTGGAGCTCATCTGCGTGTCGGAGAATCTGGCGTTCCGGCAGTAGTATGCCCTCAGGTCCTGGACCTCGGTCGACGGACGGGGGAGTTTTTCCTTGAGGACCTGCGCCTCTCTGCCATACACGGTGTACAATCCGGCGAGAAGGTCTTTGCAATCCTGGGTCGCGATGACGGCGTCATACCCGTAACCCGCAACATAATCCACCATCTGCTCGGCAATCCACATGGCCGCCATGGAAAGCAGGTGTGCCGTGAGCGGCATGGCCGCTGCGATGAGTGTGGCCGTCGCGTAAGTTGCCGCCGAAGCGACACCTTCTTTGGAGGCCTTGCGGTAGAGCTCGGGAGACTCCCAGACGAGAACAATGGCGGCAAGGAATGCCTGGCGCTTTGCGAAAGCCTTAAACTCCGCGTCGTTCAATAATCCGCGGACGCTTGCCCACTTGCCGGAACTCTCGAGCATCCCGCCGTAGAGGGCGCGATTCAGGGCCCCGGTCTTCGTGGCGATCTGTTCCAGGAGGTGGGCGTCGGTCCATGCATCGAGCAGGACCCGTTCGATGGCGCCGGCCTTGGAGGCGAGGGCCTTTTCGAGGGCCTCCCCTTCGAGCTTCTCCAGCTCCTGAACAAGACGCTCGAGCATGGCGTCGTTGGCGCTTGGTTTCACACCCGCCAGCAGCTTTGCCTGCTTCAGATAGCGCTGGAGGCGGCCGAGGTTCTTTTTCACCAGGTCCGGATCGCTGCCCAGGGCGCTGCTGGTTTTCTCCGCGACCTGCTTGGCCACGTTCGCGCGCTCCTGGGCGGTGATGCCGCCGATCCCTTCCTCGGCATGGATCTCGCCGGGTGAACCGGTCAGTACTTTCTTCGTTCCGTCACTGTTTGTCGTCCCGTCCGTGAACCAGCGCTTGCCCCGCGCCCCCTTCTCCATCTCCTGGATCACCGCTCCGGAGCCCCAGATCCCTTCGGCGGCCTCCTCGAGGATGTCGTCGGTGACGCTTCCGGCCTCGTAGCCTAAATTCGGAACGATCCCGTATCTTTTGAACAAGGCGTAAGCCTGGCTCTTGCTTGTCACGCCTTTCATGATCTGCTGGGGAGGGTAGAGGTTGATCTTCTGGAGGATGGCCTGGGCGGCGTTGACCGGCTTCCCGTTGATCATGAAAGTCATGTTGCCGAACTTCTTCTGCACAATCTGACGGATCCGGTTCTGAACCTCCACCCAGCGCCGCGCCGCTTCCTCGGGGGAGACGTTCGCGTTCTTCAGTCGGATCCGCATGTCGAAATCCGATGATCCGCCGAGCAGAGGGTCCCGAAAACCGCTTTTTTTGATATACGACCCCTGGCCGATGATCTCCATGTCCGTGGTTCCGGACGCGGAGATAAACTCTTCGATGACGCCCTCGACCATGTCCGCCGTGTAATTGCTGGTCGAAACCGCAGCGGACAGAAGACCGACGCAAAGGGCAATCGAAAGGACGGCGGAGACGAGATGCAGGAAAAAGACGCGTTTCTTTGTCATCAATGACCTCGCGATACCCCTGTCTTTACCACGACAAGTACGATCGATCCCTTAGAAAAGACTTCCGACCTGATTATTTCTCCACGACGGCTTTGACATCGACGCGGCTCGGCGTCACATTGGTGGGCTCCATCCGGAAGCCGGTAAATTTTCGGTTGGCCAGTTCATCGGCGATGTTGCTCGACTTGCCGCCGTAATCGAGCATCAATTCGGCGGCGCCGCCCAGGAAACTCCGCTGGTTCACCCCCCGGACCCCCTGCATCTCCTTCTCGAGAAACTGCTTGATCGCCGTCAGGTGGCGGTAGGAGACCAGGCCCGTGATGACGAGGGTGATCTCCTTCGTCCGGCCATAGGCCTCGCTCCGCCATTGGGCCAGGATATCGGCGATCATCGCGTCGGTCATGCGCCCGGTGGCATCCCGGATGGCCAGTGCGCCCCCCTGGACCTCATCGATGTGAACCCGCCGGCCCTGTTCGCTTCGGGAAGAGATCACCCTGGCATCGTCGGAGCGGATCACCCGGGCCTGGACCGTCGCCTGAAGAGACTGGAGCTGCGTATCGAGAATTCGTCCACCGGCATTCTTCGAGAAGGCCTTGCCGGTAATCACCACCTGCGCGCCGTACTGGAGGCCGGCTGCGGCGGCGGCCTGCGAGTCGCCTTCCAGGATGCGCAGCGCCTGATCCCGGGTGATGTTGCTCTTCACCGTCTGGGGATCGACCACGGTGAAGCCGGCGGCGATGAGCCGCTCCATGATCGTCGATTCCGCCTGCCCCACATCCTCCCAGGCCGTCGTGCCAAAGACACCCGCCACCTTCTCCTCCATGATCACCATGACCTTGGGCTTCTCGGCAAGCGCATGAAGCAGCCCCAGGGCGCGCAGGTCGTTCATGAGGTTGGCCCGGCCCACTTCCGCCTGGATCCGAACCCGGTAGAGGTCTCCCTCGGCCTTCTCGGAAAGTACACTGTATCGCTGGACGTAACCGGTGGTCTGGGCGAGAATCTTGTCGGTGATGACCTTGTACTTCTCCGTCAGGGTATCCGAAGTGACCAGGGTCCCCACCGCCTGCTCGACGGCCTTGCGCAGGGCGTCGTCGATCGCCTTGTCCCGGGCCGGCGCCACGGCGTTGTTGATAATGGCGGCCACCCCCTCGGTCATGACGAACTCCGCCTGCTGGGCCTGGACAGGGGAGGGCCAGAGGAAAAAGACCCCCAGGACAAGACACAGGATCCCAAAGCAGGAATCGCGCCAGGACAGGAAAGGGGAAGGGGGACGATCCCTTCCGGACCGTGGCCCGAATGGGTCTGGTCTGCGTCTTTTTCTCACAGAATTGCCCACGCTTACCCCTCTTAAGCCAGTTAAAGCTACTCCAGTCTGTTGCTGAAGGTCCTGTATGGCATTCATTTCATCTAAAGTACTGTCGGAAATCGTATCCCAGGGTCACTTCCATTTCCACCTCCACGCCGCCGTCATCCTTATATACGGTATCGATGACTTTGGCGCCGCGGATGTAAGCCTCAACTCGGGAGCGGATTGTATCGTTCTGCAGCACAAAATCCCGGACGGTGGTCTTGCCCCTGATGGCGACCCCGTAGGCCCGCTCCAGGAGATTTCGGTAAGCATCAAGTTTAGCCGCCCGCTCCGTCATGAGCCGTGCCTGGGCCGGATTGATCGCTTTTTCCGGAGGCGCGCCGCCGCCGGTTGCCCGGATTGTAATAGGCACCCATTGCTCCGCCGGCGCCACCTGCTGGTCGGGGACGGGGACGATATAGCACCCGGCAAACATGAGCAACACAACCGAAAGAATGATCCCTTTTTTCCACATGGTATTTTTCTCCTTTCCTGTCAGCGAACCCCGAGAATCCTTCTCAGAGGTTCCATATCGATCTCCACCTCCACCTCGTAACTGCCGTCCGCCAGCTGATATTCGGATATCACCCGCGCCCCCTGAATATAAGAGAAGACCCGGGAACGGATATCGTCGCTGCGCGTCACAAAATCCCGGACCAGTGTCTCGCCGCTGATCCGGACGCCATTGAGCTGCTCGGCAAGGTTTCTCAGGGCGTCCAGCTTTCCCGCACGCTTGGCGAGCAGGCTCTTTTCCGCCGCCGTCATCCCCGGTTCATTCGGCTCAAGGCCGTGCCCCTTCACCCTCAGCACATCCCTTGCCGCCTGAGGCGCCACGTAATTCGCTCCTCCGGGAGCCCCATACCCCTTCGCCTCTATCGTTTCCTGATCATAGCGCAGACGCCGCCCGACAATATCCTCCACACGCCCCAGGGTCACCTCCACCGTGACTTCCGCCGTGCCGTCGGCCTGGACCTGGTAATCGGTCTCACGGGCGCCCTGAATGGCGGCCCTCAATCGCGAACGAACCACATCGGACTCCGTGACAAAATCCCGGACGGTCGTCCGGGCGTCGATCTGGAGCCCATAGACGATCTCCAGGAGATTCCTCAGGGCGTCTACCTTTGCCGCACGCCGCGTCATGAGCTTGGTTTGGCTGTCCATCTGTGCCTGTGCCAAACCGTCCGGGGAGAAACCCAGGAGCAGGATCAGCACCGCTGCACCTGCGATCACATGTCTTCCCCCGAATGAATTGCTATTCATGGCTCCCTCTTCTTTCCGGTCTTCGCTTCGAATCTGACCATCGTTTCAATGATCCTGAACCACTCCTCTTCACTTACCCGCACCGGCCCGGCATAGGTCTCCGATTTGCCGCCTCCCGTCTTCACCTGCGTATTGTTTCCGGTCTCCTTTGGCAATGAAGACCCCGCGGGCAGACGAACCGTAACACGAACGCCCCCATCGGCCAAAAGTGACTCGTCTACCAGGGTGACGCCTCGGATAAAGGCAGAAAAACCCTCGTAGGCATCCCATTTCGGCAAGGGATCCTGTTCATCGCCGCGCATCCTGACAGTGTTGCGGTACGCATCAAGGACCGCCGCACGCCGGGCCATCAGAAGCGCCTGGGTCTTGCTCTTGGCCTTCACCGGGGGATAACCGACACCCTGCGCCAACCGGTCGCCTGCACAGAAACCCTCCCCGCCGATCAAGCAGGTGATCAGAAGGCAGAATACGGCAAATTTGCGGGAAATCAATATCTTCTTACCGGACCCACTGCCCCGGAAGCCGGTGGCGGAGGAGGCGGCGCCGCCGTAGGGGGAGGGCCTCCCTCGGGCATGATGATAATGGCAGGCGGCGGCAGAGGCTCCCGCGTGTAGACATAGCAACCGGATAGAAGCGCCGCACCGGTTATTCCGAAGACAATAATGGCAATAGCCTTTTTCATACCTTATCCTCCCTTAGCCTGGTTTTCGGTTTTCCTCGTTTATGATGCATCAGGTTTCAGACAGACCTTGTGCGTCGTTTGAACATCTGATGA
>MICN01000095.1 GCA_001829875.1 Syntrophus sp. GWC2_56_31 | reverse complement strand
GCCAGGTCGACATGAAATGTGTGATGATGCGCTGAGAACACCGTACATTTTACCCAATAAAAAAGGATGAATGCGTATGCACTTTACACCAATTGTCGAAAGCCTTCCCTCGGTGGTTCCGTTTGTCGGACCCGAGACCCAGGAACGTGCGCGCGGCCGAAAATTCCGGGCAAGGATCGGCGCCAATGAGAGCGTGTTCGGCCCGTCGCCCCGGGCTGTGGAGGCTATGCGGCATGCCGCAGCCGAGGTATGGAAGTACTGCGATCCGGAAAACCACGATCTGAAGCAGGCGCTGGCGGCACTGCATGGAGTGGGCCCACAGAACATCGTCGTGGGGGAAGGGATCGACGGCCTGTTCGGCTATGCCGTTCGTTTGTGCGTCGAGCCCGGTGTCACGGTGGCGACCTCGCTCGGCGCTTATCCGACCTTTAACTTCCATGTGGCGGGTTATGGCGGTCGCCTCGTCACGGTTCCCTACCGCGACGATCGCGAAGACCCGGAGGCGCTCATCGCCCTTGCGAAGCGCGAGGCGGCGCGCTTGATTTTCTTCGCGAATCCTGACAACCCGATGGGTTCGTGCTGGGATGCCGCCACGGTCCAACGGTTGATCGACGGTGTTCCCGAGGGTTCGGTGCTCTGTCTCGACGAGGCCTATTGCGAGTTCGCCCCGCCGGGAACGACGCCTGCGATCGATGTCTCCGATCCGCACGTTCTGCGCTTCCGGACCTTCTCGAAGGCGCACGGCATGGCCGGCGCGCGGATCGGCTATGCCATAGGCGAGTCCGGGCTGATCAAGAGCTTCGACAAGATCCGCAACCATTTTGGGGTGAACCGCATCGCACAGGTCGGCGCGCTCGCGTCGCTGCAAGACACCGCTCATCTCGCCGGCGTTGTCGGGAAGGTTTCGGCTGCCCGCGAGCGCATCGCAGCGATCGCCCGCGCCAACGGCCTGAAGCCTCTTCCGTCGGCTGCGAACTTCGTTGCCGTCGATTGCCGCAATGACGGTGCCTTTGCCAGGCGCGTGCTCTCCGAGCTGATCTCCCGCGACGTATTCGTGCGCATGCCCGGTGTCAGCCCGCTCGACCGCTGCATCCGCGTGAGTGCGGGATTGCCGTCCGATCTCGATGTGTTCGAGGAGGCCTTGCCCCGGGCCCTCGGTGCGGCAGCAGGACGCCGGCCATGAGTATGGGGCAAACAAATTACAAAAGAGATTCGAGATGTGATTGAAGATTTGTCTTCCTGGTGTTCAATCCGAGTTTTTTTCTTATATTATTTCTGTGGATATCGATTGATCCGGTGGCTACATTCAATATCTCTGCGATTTCCTTTGTTGTCCTGCCATCCCTTACAAGCGCAGCCACCTTGAGTTCCTGGGGGGTGAGATTGAACTGCCTCATGCTTTTCAGCAAGGGCGCTGCAATATGGCGGAGATGTGTTTCTACGATCTCAAGGCAGGATCGTTGTCCGGCATCGAGACGACCCTTTTTCATCTGTTCCACGAAGGGAAGAACCAAACTCTGTACATTCATCACGAATCTCTCTTCCAGGTCCTTCTTGTCGTCTTCCCTTTGCTTCAAGAGAACCTTAAGCGCCGTATTGAGTTCCTCGAGGGTGCTGTTCTTGCTTTCCAGCTCCGCGTGCGCCCGTTGCAGCACTTCCTCCACCCGCTTGCGCTCGGTGATGTCCTCGACCACGGTGATGCGCCGTACGGGAGCTTCTCCCGTCTTCCAGAGCGGCGACACCGTGATATTCGCCCAGACGGTCTCCCCATCTTTCCGGAGGTAGCGCTTCTCGAGGCTGTAGCGCCTGATCTTCCCGGCCAACAGCAGTGCTCTTTTCTCCTCATGCAGATGGAGATCCTCCGGATGCGTGATCGCCATGAAGGTGGTATCGAGCATCTCCTCTTCGCTCCTGCCCATCATCTCGCAAAGGCGGCGGTTCACCATGAAGAAACGGCCCGGACCAATTTCGACATCGGCCACTCCCACCGGCGCCTCCTCAACCAGGGTACGGAAACGCAGTTCGCTTTCGCGCAGCGACATTTCGGTCTTTTTGAGGTCGGCAAAGAGCTGCGCATTGGCGATCGCCCCGGCGATCTGGTCCCCGATCCTCTCCGCCAGGCGGAGATCCTGTTCGGTGTATGCGTTCGACTTCTTCGACAAGAATAGCAGATTCCCGATCACCCTGTCACGGGAGATCAGAGGAATGCCGATCATCGACCGGATCCCCGCTTGAATGATTGCGAAGTCGGTCACGCCGGGAAACTGCCTGAGAAAATCTTCGGGATCCTCTGCATGGATGATCAGGCCGGATTGCCTCCTAATAAAAATCTCGCTGACCGACCCCGCTATGGGGATGATGGCGCCAGATCTCCGATAAGTGATATGAACCCCGGACAGGTAGGCGATAGTGAAGCTTTTCCCATCGGGGTTGATCAGGCTCACGCTGACCCTGTCAGAGGGGATCAGCTTTTTCACCTCGGCAGCGAACCTCTCGTACACCTCGGCGATGTTCAGGGAGGAACCGATGACCCGCCCGGTCTCGGCAATGGCTGACATCTCCTCGGCCAGCCGCTCGGCCGCCTCCCGGCTCTGTCGCTCTTTGTTCTCCAACTGCTGGCGAGCGGTGATGTCCTCATAAGTGCCAAGGATACCTGCGACGTTGCCCTCCTCGTCTCGCAGCGGCACCTTATTTGTCCTTGCCCATGCGGGGGCGCCGTCGGCCCGCAGATAAGGCTCGACGATGTTGTATTCGGGAATGCCCGATTCCATAATTCTCTTATCGTACTTCCGAAACGAATCTGCCTGCTCTTTTGACCAGGGAAGATCGTAGTCGCTCTTTCCGACAATCTCCTCTAAAGACTTTATTCCTACCGTCTCCAACCAGTAGCGGTTACCGCCGAGGTAAATGGAATCACGATCTTTCCAAAATACCCCAGAGGGGATTGAGTCCAATACGGTCTGCAGCATATCCCGTGAATACAGAAGCCCCTCCTCCGCTTTCCGACGCTCTGATTCCAAGCGCTCCAGATTCTTGATTCTCTGCTTGAAGGAAGATATCTGTTTGATCAGGTCTTGTTTTGTCTCGAATAGATCTTTCATCTGATGCCCTCTGCAAGGTGCATTATCTCTTCACATCGTCAAACAGCAAAGACGACATGACAGGAAGAATCAGGGTATGTCAATAGACATTTATACTATAGACAATATATAGCTAAAATATATATATCATGAAACGGATGTGACAAGCAAAGATATCTGTGGGACGCCATATCGATGATGAGGGAAGTTTTTAAAATCTCCTTGACATGGGAAGCCGGTTTGCTTATCTTACCGCCGTTCACACAAACGCAGGTTATCATTGGAATCAGGTTGCATCGGTATGCAGAAAGAGGCGGTGGTACCCCAGAAGACGCTTTCCCTTGTCGACGGCGTCGCCCTGATCATCGGCGTCGTCGTCGGGACGGGTATCTTCAAAACCCCCTCCCTGGTTGCGGCCAATACGGGAAGCGACGGGGCTTTTTTTTTCGCCTGGGCTCTGGGGGGGATCATTTCCCTGATAGGGGCCTTGTGCTATGCCGAGCTTGCCACCGCCTATCCCCATAGCGGCGGCGATTACCATTACCTGACCCGCGGTTTCGGGCAGAATGTGGGTTTTCTTTTCGGATGGGCCCGGATGACGGTCATCCAGCCCGGGTCTATCGCGCTGTTGGCGTTTGTTTTCGGTGATTATGTCTCGCAGCTCCTCCCCTCCGCGTTCAGTGCTCCCGTCTGCGCCTTCATGGCCGTCATCGCCCTGACCTTCACGAATGTCATGGGAACCCAGAAAGGGACGTGGACGCAGAAGGTCCTAACCGCGGCAAAGGTCATCGGCCTGTTTTTCGTGTGTCTTGCCGGACTCGCTTTTGCTCCGCCCCTGCCCCCGCCGGCGGCTGCTTCTTCCGCGACCGGGGCTTCATTCGGTCTTGCCATGGTTTTCGTCCTTTTGACGTTTGGCGGCTGGAACGAGGCGGCGTATATTTCGGCCGAGCTTCACGAGGGACGGCGCAACATGATCCGCGTGTTGCTCTGGGGACTGGGCGCCATCACCTTTCTCTATCTTTTTGCCGGTTTTGCGTATGTCAAGGGACTGGGACTGAGCGCGATGAGTCGCTCGGATGTGGTAGCGGCCGATCTGATGCGCAGGTCCTTCGGCGAGGGCGGGGCAATGATCGTCAGCATCTTGATTGCCATCACGGCCTTAGGGGCGATCAATGGCTGCATCTTCACCGGCGCCCGCACCAATTATGCGATCGGGCGGGACTTTGAACTGTTTTCCTTCCTCGGCCGCTGGCGGGAAAGGACCAATGTTCCGGCCAATGCCCTCCTGCTTCAGGGGACGATCGCCTCGGGTTTGGTCCTCCTGGGGACGTTGACCCGCAAGGGATTTGAAACCATGGTGGAGTTCACGGCCCCCGTGTTCTGGCTGTTTTTTCTCTTGACCGGACTGGCCCTGTTTGCGCTTCGAGCGCGGGAGCCCGGCGTTGCACGTCCTTTCAAGGTTCCCTGGTATCCTTTTACCCCCCTCCTGTTCTGCATCTCCTGCGGATATATGCTCTGGTCAAGCCTTGTCTATACGGGCATCGGCGCCGCGGCCGGCGTGGTCCTGCTTTTCGCGGGAGCGATATTCCTGGCGGTGGCCCGGTCAAGGCAAAAAAGAGTTGACGGCGCCGGATGAACCGGAATCGCTTTCATCGGGAGGGTGATCCTCCCCGTTTTTTTATTCCACCAATCAAAGGAGATATTTTATGACTGACCATCGCTTTTTTCGTCAATTACTGCTGGTGTTGTGTCTGTCGATCATGGCCGCTGCGTGCGCCTTCGCTCAGGCGCCGGCGGGAAAAGGAGAGTATGAACCGTCTATCGGCCAGTTCGGTAAGGACGTCATATGGATTCCGACTGCGCAGGCGCTGGCCGACAAGATGTTGAACCTGGCGCGGGTGACGCCGCAGGATTACGTGATCGACCTCGGCTCCGGTGACGGACGCTTCGTGATCAGCGCCGCGAAGCGCGGCGCTCGCGCACTCGGCATCGAATACAATCCCGATATGGTCGAGCTGTCAAAGCGCACCGCCGCCCGGGAAGGGGTCGCCGACAAAGCCCGTTTCATCAAGGCGGACCTGTTCGAGAGCGATTTTTCCGCGGCAACGGTGATCACCATGTTTCTCCTGCCCGAAATCAACCTGAGGCTTCGCCCGTTGATTCTCGATCTCAAACCCGACACCCGTATCGCTTCCAATTCCTTTGATATGGGGGATTGGACTGCCGATCAGACTGTCGCAGTGAGCAAGGAAGAGGGCTGTGACAACAACTATTGCCAAGCCTTTTTTTGGGTCGTACCGGCCAAGGTCGAAGGGACATGGAAACTTCCCCAGGGCGAACTCAAGCTCAAGCAAAACTACCAGATGGTTTCCGGTGAGTTGAATCCCGGTAAGGACAGTATATCCATCGCCGACGGCCGCCTGTCGGGCAGCCGGATCAGCTTCAAGATCGGTCAAGCCCACTATACCGGGAGCGTCACCGGCTCCGCGATGGAGGGGACGTTCAAATCGGCTGGTAACAGCGGCACGTGGAGTGCAAAGCGGCTGGCAAACTGACGCACATGATACACACTCGACGCCCCTTCGGTTTATTTCCGTTGCCTGCGACCGTTTTTATACGTCATTCCCGGACCAATAGGAATCCGTCGCCGTGACATCTGCTCGAATCGCAATTGGCTTCTTGCTGCCGGCCGTGATGCTCGTCACTGCGTGGCTGCTTGTGCCGCTCGTTTCGGAATTACCGTCGTCGCTTGCGGGGATCAGGACCTATGGCGTGTATTCCGTGCTGGGGCTTGGTTTTGTCATAGGCATCGCTTTTAGGCGCGGACGCGTTGTGCTGGCGCTGCTCATGCTTGCTGCCGCCTATGTGTGTTACGCGGTGTGGCTGGAAGGAGGGCTTGCCGGTTTCCAGGCACGCACGGTGTTTGCCGCATTGAGCGTATTCGTGCCGTTCAATTTGGCAGTGCTGAGTCTCATCGCGGAGCGGGGAATATTTAACATCTACGGCGTGCAGCGTCTGGCCGCCATGGCTATCGAAGCCGCATTCGTATGGTGGATCGTTCTGACGAACAAGACCGAGCTGACGGTTTGGGCCTATGCACCGCTGTACGATACCCGCTGGTTTGCGGAATCGCCGATCCCGCATCTGGGGATTATAGCTATTGCGTTGAGTGTCGCCATCTGCCTGGTCGTGTGGTATATAAAGCACTCACCGCTGGATCTTGGCATAGCCGTCACAGGGCTCGCTTTTGGCATCGGGATGGATGGCATCGCCACGCCGAACTTCTTTCCGGTGTTCGTCGTGGCCGCCGGATTGATGCTCATTGTCGCGATGCTCCAGACCACGTATGGCATGGCGTTTCGTGACGAGCTTACGGGGTTGCCGAGCCGGCGTGCCCTGAACGAAAGGTTGATGAGGCTGGGCAGCTATTACACGATCGCGATGATAGACGTCGACCATTTCAAGAATTTCAATGACACCTACGGTCATGACCTCGGCGACCAGGTATTGAAGATTGTAGCAAGGAAAATCGCGAAAACGGGTGGCGGCAGCAAGCCGTACCGCTATGGCGGCGAGGAATTCACGGTCCTGTTTCCGGGGAAAGGCATTGACGATGCTATCCCGTATCTTGAGGCACTGCGCAAAGCCATAGCCGGCTACAAGATGGCGCTGCGCGCTTCCGACCGCCCGAAGCGACCAAAGCAAGCCGACCGGACGCGCGGCGCTTTCCGCGCGGCAAAATCGGTATCCGTCAGCATCAGTATCGGCGTCGCCCAGCGCACGGAAAATCTTGCTACGCCGGGTGACGTCGTCAATGCAGCGGACAAGGCGCTCTATCGCGCCAAGAAACTGGGACGAAATCAAGTGAGAAAGTGAAGAACCGGAAATCATGATCGAAGAAATTCTCCCCAATCTGTACCGCATAGAAATCCCTCTGCCCAAAAGCCCGTTGAAATGGCTCAACAGCTATGTCATCAAAGGGCAAGACCGGTTTCTGATCATCGATACGGGATTCGATCGCGAAGAATGCTCGAGCGCAATGAACGCCGGCCTGCAAGAGCTCGGCGTCGACCTGGGCAGGACCGATTTTTTTATCACCCACCTTCATTCGGACCACATGGGGCTTCTGGGTACACTCGCCTCGGACAGCACCAAAGTCTACTTCAACGAGAAAGAAGCGCAACGGACATACGCCCGGTTTGCGGGGGAGGACCTCTGGCAGAAGATCCTGGACGTTTATATCGCCAATGGCTTTGCCGACGAAGGCGCCCGGACATCCATGGAGAGACATCCGGCGCATAAGTATGGTCTGAAACGAAAGATTGACTTCACCATCGTGAACGACGGCGACGCGATAGACATCGGGGATTTCCACTTCCGGTGCGTGGCGACCCCCGGGCATTCGCCCGGGCACACAAGCCTGTACGAAGCAGAAAAGAAAATCCTGGTCGCCGGCGACCATATTCTCTTCGATATCACACCCAATATCGCCTACTGGATGGATATGGAAGACTCGCTGGGAAGCTACCTGGTCAGTCTCGAGAAGGTCAACACCCTCGATGTGGAACTCGTGTTGACAGGACATCGCCGGCTGGTGCACGACCTGCGGGGGAGGGTACGGGAGTTGCAGGAACACCACTGCGCCCGGCTGGATGAGGTGCTGGCTGCCCTGGGCGACGGTGAGAAGAACATTCTCCAGATCGCCCCCTACATCCGCTGGAACATCACCGCCAGGACATGGGACGAGTTCCCGGCGCAGCAGAAATGGTTTGCGTTCGGGGAAACCATGGCGCATGTGAAGCATCTCGAAGGTAAAGGGAGGGTTCGGAGCAGAAACCGCAACGGCACGATCACCTATTCGCTGGTGTGAACGGCATTTCACCGTTTAGTGCTTTACAAAAGACTGGTTTGTCGATTAGATAGTCGTTAACGGCTGACCACTGGGGAGGAACGATTCCTCGGAGCGACGGGCGAAAGGAGCAGACCATCATGAGCGGAGAATCGGTTTCCAATTCACCCTACGATGTGGTCATCATCGGCGGCGGGCCGGCGGGGCTAACCGCGGGGATGTATGCCGCCCGGGCGAGCCTCCGGGCGCTCGCAATCGCGGGCGAATCGACGGTGAGCCAGGTCACTGTCACCGACCATATCGAGAACTATCCGGGAATCCCGGAGGGGATCAACGGGTTCGATCTTGCCGAGCGCTTCAAGACGCAGGCGCTCCAGTTCGGTTTGGAGATTGCCTCCGGCGACGTCACGACGATCGAGAAGAAACGCTGGGGCGATCGGGACGGCTTCGAGATCGCCGCAGGACCGATGCGTTACGGGGCGCTTGCCGTGATCATCGCCACGGGGGCTAACTGGCGGCGTCTAGGTGTCCGGGGCGAGGAACGGTTCATCGGGAAGGGGGTCTCGTTCTGCGCCACCTGTGACGGCCCTTTTTACAGGGACCGCGAAGTCGCGGTGGTGGGCGGTGGGGACACGGCCATTCAGGAGGCCATCTACCTCACCCGTTTTGCGAAGAAGGTCACGGTCATCCATCGGCGGGATCGCCTCCGGGCCACGGCGATCCTCCAGAAGCGCGCCCTGGCCAACGAGAAGATCGCGTTTGCCTGGAGCTCCGCCGTCGAGTCGATCGACGGTCTCGATCTTGTCCAGTGGGTCCGCCTGAAGGATCTGAAAACGGGTGCCACCCGGGAGCTTGCCGTTGACGGGGTCTTTATCTTCGTCGGCCTTACCCCCAATACCGACGCGTTTCGTGAGTTGATCGGCCTGGATCGCGGCGGTTACATCACCGTGGATGCACATATGCAGACGTCGGTTCCGGGGATCTTTGCTTGCGGGGACTGCATCGCCAAGCGTCTCCGCCAGGTTGTCACGGCCTGCGGCGACGGGGCGACGGCGGCGTTTTCCGCCCAGCTCTATGTCGAGGAAGCGAAGGGGGAGGCTTACTGATGCAGAACTTTATCTTGGCATGGCGGCATCTCCCGTCGCACCTGAGCCCGAATCTCCTGGAGATCGGCTCCTTTCAGCTGCGCTACTACAGCCTGATGTATCTTGCTGCCTTTGCCTGCACCTATTTCCTCGTCATGTACCGGATCAGACGGGAGAGATATCCCTATACGATGGATCAGATCCAGGACTACTTCGTCTGGGCGATCCTTGGCGTGATCCTGGGCGGCCGCCTCGGCTACGTCTTTTTTTACAACCTTGCCTACTACCTCGATCACCCGCTGGAGATCCTCTTCCCATTCGAATTCTCGAACGGTTTTCGCTTCATCGGAATCAGCGGCATGTCGTACCACGGGGGCGCCATCGCCGTCCTTGTTTTTTCCGTTATGTTCTGCCGACGGCGAAACATCGACTTCTGGCGTTTCGCCGACCTATTCTGTCCGGCCATCCCGCTTGGTTACACCTTCGGGCGGATCGGCAACTTCATCAACGGCGAACTTTACGGTCGGGCGACCACCGTCGCCTGGGGGATGGTCTTTCCCCTCGATCCGTTGCACCTTTTGCGCCACCCCTCCCAGCTCTATGAGGCCTTCTTCGAAGGAGTGGTCCTGTTCACCGTCTTATGGATGATAAGGCGAAAGAGCCCCTTCGACGGCGCTCTCTTCGCCTGGTACATGATCGGCTACGGCGCCATACGTTTTTTCATCGAATTCTTCCGGGAGCCGGACGTGCAGTTGGGTTTTGTCCTCGGACCCTTCAGCATGGGCCAGCTCCTCTGTTTCCTGATGATCGCAGCCGGCGCCCTGATGTATATCATCCGGCGCTCGGCAACGTCCAAAAGTCAAGGTGAAAATTAGGGACATCTCCCTATTTTTCGTTAAAAAAAAGGGAGCTGGCCCCATTTTCTCGAAAATCCCTGCCCCTTGACGGGGGGGTTCGGGTGGGGGTGGTAAACGATAAAAAGGAGTGCAGACAGGAGGAGATTCGATGAAGGCAGCACGCGTCCATGAACTGGGGAAAATTGTGATCGAGGATGTGCCGATTCCGGAGTTAAATGAAGATGACATTCTGATCGCCGTCCAACGGGCGGGTATCTGTGGAACCGATGTGGGCGTCGTGGACGGTCACGTCTCCGCGACATACCCCGTCACACTGGGACATGAGTTTTCAGGGACCGTTGCCAAATTGGGGAATCCTTCCCTCACGTCGCTCAAAGAAGGGGATCCGGTCATTTCCGGCGGCGGCTGGGGGTGCGGGGAGTGCGAGCTCTGTCATCAAGGCCTGGGGCTGTATTGCAAAAAGCGATTTTCCCTGGGCAGGAACGTGGATGGTTGTATGGCGGAGTTTGTCAAGGTGGATTACCGGGTGGTGCAAAAAATTCCGGAAAATGTGTCCTTCGACGAGGCCCAAAATACGGTCAATATTGCCTGTTCTATGCGAGCCGTAAAAAAAATCGACTTGCAGAAGGTGAAGACGGCTGCCGTTTTTGGACCGGGCAACGCGGGTTTGATCATATTGCAGCTCCTGAAATTGGGGGGGGTGGAGAAGGTGGTGATGGCGGGGACCAGGGATTTTCGGCTCGAAATGGCCAGAAGCTTTGGCTGCGATGCCGTGGTCAATGTCAAAAGGGAGGATCCGGTGAAAGCCATTTTGAAGCGGTTTCCGGACGGCGTCGATGCGGTCTTCGAGTCCTCCGGCAGGGCGGATGCGCTGCAAAGCGCTTTTTCCGTGGTCAAATCCAACGGGTCGATCGTGGTGTTCGGCATCATCTCGGAGAAGATCAAGGAGTTCGATCCTTCTGTTTTCTACTATAAGGAACCGGTAGTCTACGGTTCAAAAGGCGCGAGCGGGGCGTACGGTGAAACCATCGCGCTGCTGGAGCAGAAAAAGCTGAAAATATTGCCGATGATCACCCACCGGTTTGGGCTCGACGAGACTGCAAAGGCATTCAAGGTTTTTGAAGACAAGATCTCCGATGCCCTCAGAATTGTCATCGACGTGAGACCCTGAAAAAAAGAGGTCGGAATGTCTGCCGAAAAGGTCATATCGCTTGCCGGCGACTCTCCCGAGTCCCGGGGGAAAAGGTTGTGGGAGAGGGCGCTGGAAGAGAGAAAGCATGCGAAGCTTTCCCTGGCGCGCGCCCTTTTGGTCCTGGAGAGCTATCGGGAAACCGAAGGCCTCCCCGCTCCGATTCGAAGGGCCAGGGCGCTCGAAAAAGTTGTCACCGGGATTCCGATATTCATCGATTCCGACGAACTTTTGGTCGGTGCGTTTTCGGCAAAGCCGATGTATTTCGAGTGGTATCCGGAGTATGCTGTCGACCAGGAGATGCTGTCGCAGGATATCGACAGGCTGCTCGCGGAAAACCACAGCCGAAAGGATATAGCGAGGATCGTCCACTATTTCAAGGACAGCTGTCTGCAGAGCAGCTTTTTTTCGCTCCTTGATGACGCAAAAAAACAAAGGATAAAGGAGGCCTGCGAGGACGGCGCCTGGGTGTACCGGGCGAAAACAACGCTGGACATCGACCGGGGCTACCATTCGGTCGACTATCAAAAGGCCATAGAAAAGGGTTTCCTGGGGGTGATTGCCGAGGTCAAAAATGAACTGCGGGACACACGGATCCATGACGACGATTCTTACAGGAAGGTCAATTATCTCAAGGGGCTTGCGATTGTCCTGAAGGCGGGAATCCGGTACGCCGGCCGATACGCCTCGCTCGCCCGGGGGCTGGCGGGCAAGAGCTCCGGCAGCAGGCGGTCGGAGCTGGAGGCGATTGCGGAGGTTTGCGACCGGGTCCCGGCCTATCCGGCCCGGAGTTTCCACGAGGCCGTCCAGACCTCCCTGTTTCTCCACGTGCTGATCCACCTGGAGTCGAGGGCGCAGGAATCTCCCGGGAGAATGGACCAGTTTTTATTTCCCTACTACCAAAAAGATATTCGGGAGGACACGCTCACACCGGAGTCGGCCCTGGAGATTCTGGAGTGCTTCCGGGTCAAGCTGAGCACGCTGCGGCTTTTGAGCAGCATCAAGTACAATGAAATCGTTTCCGGAGAAGCCCAATACCACAACGTGACACTGGGCGGCCAAACCGCCGACGGCCGGGATGCCACCAACGCGCTTTCCTTTCTTTTCCTGAAAGCGGCCCAGAGGACCCGAACGCCGCATCCGACCCTTTCGATCCGCTGTCACGATAAAATGCCGAAGGATTTTGCAATCAAAGGCCTGGAGCTGGTCAGAGGGGGTCTCGGTTTCCCCGCCTTCTTCAATGACAAGAGCAACATTCAATGGTTATTGTCGATCGGCGCCCCGCTAGAGGAGGCAAGAAGCCACTGCATCAGCGGCTGTCTTCATAGTACGGTCCCCGGCCGGACATCGCCGTTCGACGTGCTGTTCATCAGCATCGCCAAATGTCTGGAGCTGGCGCTCCACGACGGTTTCGACCCGCGAACCGGCAAGCAGCTCGGGCCGAAGAGCGGCGAATTCAACCGAATGCACTCCTATGATGACCTGGTTCGCGCCTTCAAGGCGCAGGTGGAAACCTTCTCCAGGGAAGGGGGGGCGATCATCAGCGAGCAGAAGATCGCCCGCTCGCAGGTCATGCCGGCCATGATCTCTTCCGCCTTCACCGACGACTGCATCAAAAAAGGGAAAGGATGTCTGGCCGACGGCGCGAGGTACAACATCATCATCCAGGCCCCCGTCGGCATGATCGACGCCGCCGATTCGCTGGCGGCGATCAAAAAATGCGTTTTTGAAGACGGCGCCATCGGCAGGCAGGAACTCCTGGATGCATTGGCCGCGAACTTCAACGGCAACGAACCGTTGCGCAAGCGGCTGATCAAAGCGCCCAAGTACGGCAATGACGATGATTTTGCCGACGGCATCGCCGCCGAATTGTACGGCTGGTGGTGGAAGATGGTTTCTGAAATCGACGGGCCCTATGGCGTCAAGCAGTTGCCCGCGCCTTACTCCATATCGGTTCACGGCGCTGCCGGGAAGCGGATCGGCGCGCTGCCCAGCGGCCGACTCGCGGGGCAACCCCTGGCGGATGGTTCCGTGTCTCCCTGCCAGGGAGCGGATATGAACGGACCCACCGCGGTGATCAATTCCGCCGGGAAGATCGATCAGGTGCCGCTGTTCGGGACTCTGTTGAACATGAAATTTCACCCCTCGGCGATGAAAACCGACGAGGACCTCAAAAAGGTATACACGTTGATCAAAACCTATTTCGATTACGGCGGGAAACACGCCCAGTTCAACGTCGTCGACAGCAAGACCCTCAAGGAGGCGCAAAAGCAGCCCGAGCGCCACAGAAACCTCATGGTGAGGGTGGCGGGTTACAGCGCCTATTTTACGGAACTCGGCCCCAATGTGCAGGACGAGATCATCATGCGGACCGAGTTTACATCCGGGGGATGATGAGCGATACGGTGTGGCGTATGGACAGCGGCGTGGTATTTAACATCCAGCGATTCTCCATACACGACGGTCCCGGCATCCGGACGACAGTATTTTTGAAGGGGTGTCCCCTTCGCTGTTTCTGGTGTCAGAATCCGGAATCGCAATCGGGCAGACCGGAAATCGTATTCGACAGGAGAAAATGCACCCTGTGCGGCGCGTGCTATGCCGCCTGTCCACACGGCGCCATCGCTCTTGAAGCGGGTAGACCGGTTTTCGACAGGCGCATCTGCAAGGGGTGCGGGCAATGCGCGGTCGTCTGTCCGAGCGAGGCCCGGCGCCTTTCCGGAACGCGAATGACGGTGGAAGAGGTGATCCGTGAAGTTCTCAAGGATGCGAAATTCTATGAAAACTCGGGCGGCGGCGTTACCTTGTCCGGCGGCGAACCGCTTGCCCAGCCGGAGTTTGCACGACTGCTCTTCAAAGGGTGCAAACAGGCGGAATTGCACACCACCCTCGACACCTGCGGCTGGGCCCCCTGGCCGGACATAGAGAAATTACTGGAGGTTGTGGACCTCGTTCTTTTTGATATCAAACACCTTGACGCGTCGATGCATCGGGAGGCTGCCGGGCACGATAATCTGCTGATTCTTGAAAATGCAAGAAAGATATCGAAGCTCAAACCCATGCGCATCAGGGTCCCTCTGGTTCCGGGGTTCAACGATTCCCCCGAGGCGGTGAGCGCGATTGCCGCTTTCGTGAAAAGCGAACTGGGCTCACGGGATATCGACCTGCTCGCTTACAACAGGATGGGTGAAGTCAAATATGATTTCCTGGAGAAATCGTGCGTGCCGTTGCCGTCGCAGAGCGAAGACCATCTGCGGATGCTCGAATCGATCCTCGGCGGCCAAAGCGCCGTACCCGAATAACAGCAGGTCCCGTCCATTACAAATATTTTATAGATCACGGAGGAATGGTGATGGAAGCAGAATCTTACATTGCAAAATCACGGCGTCCCCTGGTCAAGGTCAGATCTCTAACCTTTAAGCTGACGATTGTGCTGCTGCTTGTTTCCCTTGTTCCCATGACGGTGATTGCCTATTTTAATCTGAGGGGCAGCTTGACGACCGTCAGCGCTTCGGAACAGCGCAACCTCGCTCAACTGGCAGCCAGCATCGCCGTATGCCTCGACCAGTTGATCAGAGACAACCAGCGCATAGTCAATTTTATCTCTGCTGATCCGGATGTGGTCTCTTTTCTCGGCAATCCCTCGCGCAAGCGAAGGGAGGATCAGGAACGGATAATCCGCATCTTACTGCGCGTCAAAGCCGCATCCACCGATATTGCCAGCACATATGTGATGAACAGTGACGGGGTGATGATGGCCGCCTCCTATCCCGAAGTGGTGGGGAAAAATCTGAGTCACAGGGAGTATTTTCAGTTTGCCATGCAAGGCAAAAACTATGTATCAAACCTATTGGTAGGCGGTACGACAAAAGAATCGGGGGTGTATTTTTCAGGCCCTGTGCGGAATGATAAAGAGGAAATCGTCGGTGTCGCCCTTGTCAAGCTGAACGGGCAGGCGGTCTATGATATCCTGGACCAGGTGAACCGTTCAAAAATGCAGGCCCAGGCCTTTCTGATAGATGACGACGGGGTGATTATTTCCCACCCCGATCCCTCGCTGCTCTACCACAGCCTCAGCCAGCTCCGTCAGGCCGATATCGAGGAGATACAGAAGTATAGCAAATTCCCGGTACAAACCATTAAAAGCGTCAATCTCCCGGATGTGGCCGAGGCCATGCTGAAAAGCGCCGAACCCGGATACCTGCGCTACTCTGATCGAAAAACAAATGACCCCTATGTCCTAGGTTTCGCCCGCATGGCATGGCATTTCTGGGTGGTGGGGGTCAGAGAGCACGAGGCCGTTTTTACAAAACCGCTCAACCTTTTGTTTTATAAAGGGCTGGGCAGAATGGCCGCGGTTGGCGTCCTTGTGCTCATCCTGGCTTTTTTCCTGGGAAGAGCGCTGGTTCGTCCTATTCGCTCGCTGACCGAGGCCACAAAGATCCTGAGCGGCACCCGGGGAAAGCCCGGAAGCCTATCAGCCGGTGAGAAAGAGGAATTCAGGTTGAATGACATCGTCAAGGCGAAACTCACCCACATCTCGGACACCCACCCCGATGAAATCGGCCAGTTGGCAACAACCTTCAACGAGATGGTCGATAAACTTCACGAATATATCGTTAATCTAAAGGAAGTCACAACCGCCAACGAGCGGATCGAGAGCGACTTGAGAATTGGCCGTGATATACAAACCAGTGTCTTGCCCAGGTCCTTCCCCGCCTTCCCCCACAGAAAGGAGTTCGACATATTCGCCCTCATGGAAGCAGCCAAAGAAGTCGGCGGTGATTTTTACGATTTTTTCTTCATCAATGAAAAAAAATTATGTTTCATTATCGGTGATGTTTCGGGGAAAGGGGTTCCCGCGGCCCTGTTTATGATGATCACGAAAACCCTCCTCAAAACCATCGCGCTGAGGGATCTCTCTCCCGAGGAGATCCTCTTTAACGTGAACAACATCATCTCTTCTCAAAATGAGCGAGGCATGTTCGTCACCATTCAGTGCGCGATCCTGGATACCGAGACCGGCGAACTCAAGATTGGCAATGCCGGCCACAATCCTCCGCTCATCGGGAAAGGAATTGGACAAGATTATGAATACATTACGTTACCCGAGAGTATCGTCCTGGGTCCCATGGAGGATGTCACATTTTCTTCCGTTACGGTGATGCTCAAGCCCGGTGACATCATCTTCCTCTATACGGACGGGATTACCGAAGCCATGAATCCCCAGGCGGAAATATTCTCTGACGAGCGGCTCAGGACAACGCTGTCATCGCTGAAAGGAAACAATATTACGGAAATCGTCTGTGGTGTGAGAGATGAGGTAAAAAATTACGCCCGGGAGGCGCCCCAGTCAGACGATATCACCATCGTCGCGCTGCAGTACAAGGGCAAGTATTAAGAAACCCTTGCGCAACTTGAAAATCATGTCCCGGAAGCACGCATTGGAGATTTTTCGGGGTCCCCTGCCCCCGCAGCGAAGCGAGGAGGTGCAGGGTCGAAAAATGTCCAGCGTGCGGAGGGAGCATGATTTTCAAAGCACCCTCTACGCCAACGCGGCGATCTGTGCATTTGCCGCGCCGAGCCGAAATGCCAGGAGCTTGATGATATAGACGTGGAGTTCATTACTGAGCTCATGATTCGCGCGGCTTATCGCTTCAAACCCCTCGACGCTCAACCTGCGCACCCTGCATGCCGTTACCGCTATGGCATCGGCCGAGCGCGGCTGTTTCGTATAAAGCGACATTTCGCCGATCAACGAACCGGGGCCAAGCGTCCTCAGCCGTCGCGCCTGTCCCTGCGACAGGCAAATAACCACCGAGAGCGTCCCCTGTTCCACAAAGTACATGCCATCGCTTGTATCGCCGGCGCGGAACAGGACCTCCCCCGGCTTCAATTCAAGCGTTTCGCTTTGCCGTCCGATGACTTCGAACAGCCTGGGGCTCATCTGCGGGAGATCGATGCTGTCCTCGCGATAACCCTCTTCCGGATTCTCCGCCCCATCGGCCAGCAGCTGTTCCTCGATCCATTCCAGTCCGTGGTCAAGGTCGTCCTTGAAATAGACGCCCATCTTCTCGCCCACCCCGGCTTGCCGGAAGGGGAGCCGGATATCCGGCCGTATGTCGCTGCAAACCATCTTCACGCCATCCCGATGAAAGATTTTTGCCAGTTTGACAAAACTGTTGACCGCCGAGGCGTCGATGCCCTGCACCATGCGGAAATCAAAGACAACAAACCGGGTTTTCCTTTTTTCGATTTTGGATCGCGCCATTGTGACAACGGCGGTTGAAGTGCCGAAGAAAAGATACCCTTGCAGTTCGAAGATCAAGACCCTGGTTCCCATCGATCTGAGCGCCGCCAGCTGCCGAACGGGTCGATCGGTGCTGGACATCCGCTCACCGAGCGTAAATTGATGCCGAACGAAATCGATATGGCTGTAGTTATACACGAACAGGACGGAAGTGATGAGAATACCCAGGCCTACCCCGTAAATCGGCCCCTTTGTTACAATGATCAATCCCACCAGCAGGACCAGGAGCCATTCCGCCAGGGGCAGTTTCGCACGTGAAACCAGCACCCATTCCTTCAGCAAGCCCACGCCGATCGACAGCAGAATCCCCGCCAGTACCGGCTTGGGGAAATAAAACACCAGGTCGGGGAAGAAATATGTCGCGAGCACGCACAGTCCGGCGGCCCAGATGCCGCTCCAGCGCGAATTTGCGCCGGCTGCCTTATGGACGAGACTGCGGTTGACCGAGGTATGACCCAAAAACCCGCCCAGGAGTCCGCTGAGCAACAATGCCGCGCCGATCCCCTTCAGGTCCCTGTCATAGTTGCCTTCTCCGTTTGCAGACAGGTCAAGACCGGCCATGTTAATCATCGTCGAAAGGATGACGATCACCGCCATGACGAGAAAAGACGGCCATTGATCGAGCATAACGGCAAAATCAATCGTCAGCGGAAGGGCTGAATTACCTGCCGCCGTAGCGTTTGCCGGCGGCAGCTTCAGGAGAAATCCGTGCAGCCTGGCGGTCTCCAGATCGATCTTCATGACCAGCAGCGCCGCATAGAAAGCAACAATGAAACCTATGATAATGCCCGGTATCACCAGGGGGTGCTTGATCTTCTTGGGAAGCGCCTGCATAAGAAAGGTTATCGCCAGCATCATTCCCAAGATAAGCATCTGGTCGCCCGAGGGGGGGAAAAATGATTCCCCCGCGCCCGATTTTCCTATCACAATGCGGAATGCGCCCAGCAAAACCAAGAGACCGGTTCCGCTCAGCAGCCCGCCGATGACCGGATAGGGCACGAATCCTATTATCCGGCCTTGCCTGAAGATACCGAGCAGAAACACCGTCAAACCTACCAGTATGGTGACAGATGCAAAGGCGCATAGGACAGTCCCGATGATCGTTCCGGTATCGGCGCCGTTTTTGGCAAGAGCCTGGGCAATCGATGCGGCCATCAGTCCGAGCAGCACTGACGAATTCGCATCGGGTCCGGCAAGGGAAATGGGGAATGAACTCGCCGCCGAATTCACGAGCAGCAGGACCCATGTCGTGACCATGGCAACGCGGAAACCGATACTGACATGCGGCTGGAGGATCGGATCGCCAAAAGCGATGACCCCGTAGCTTGCCGCAAAACTCAGCATGACAAACGCCGTGACCGTTCCCGCCGAAAGGTTAGGTAATATGCTTTGCAATCGTGACATACAGTGTTCTTTCTATGTGACGCGCAAAATCGAAGCCAGGCCGGTAATTGTGAAGACCTTCAGCACCTGCGGAGCGGTGTTCGTGATGGAGAAATTGCCCTTTGGCACGCCTTTAGCGGCAAAGATGCAGAGCCTCAGAAATGAGGAGGCCACATAATCAACCGCGCCGAGATCAAAAACGATTCGTGACAGTGCAGTAGTCCCCTGGAATTCGCTTAGTTTCGTGTTGACCTGCTGCGTGGCAAGGTCGGCGTTGACGGTATCCATGCGCCCATCGAACCGGCAGAGAAGCGTTTGAGTTGCCTCATCGAAGTTGAATTCTATCATTGTGACCCCCTATTCGGTTCGGTGGTTTTTACGACTCTCTCACCACAAAAAGTCTTAATATATTTTTGTCGCCTTCCCGTCGGTAAACGACCTCGTCTATTAATTTCCTGATTAAAAATATTCCCAGTCCGCCGGGCTCCCGTTCGGATAGATCCGCTGTTATATCGGGATCGTCCACGATGGTTATATCAAAAGAGATTCCCGAATCGGTGAGCTCGATCACCATGCCGCCGTCTTCGGCAAAACAATTCACTTCGATCTCACCGGGCTGCCCGGCATAGGCATAGTTGCAGATATTGGCAAAGGCCTCCTCCAGAGCGAGCTCAATCTCGGAAACCCGTGCGGCGCCGAAATGCTGGGCGCTTGCGCATTCCGATACCAAGGTTCTGGTCCTCTCCAGGTTCTCCAGGTCCGCTCGAAGCTTCAGATGCGCAATTGCCTGCACGATAACGCTCCTTTACATTTCGATCTCCAGCCCGTCGTAGGCCAGGTCGATCCGCATGGCACTCGCCTCGGAGTGAATCTGCAGATAATTGCGGGTATTTTCCAGGAATGCGTCGAGGGCCTCATCATCGCATGCCGGTTCGTTGTGAAACAGGCAGAGACGCTTTACACCCGCTGCTACCGCGAGCTCGACCCCCAGTATATTGCTCGAATGTCCCCAGCTCTCTTTTGTATAAGCGGATTCCATAAATGAATACTGGGCGTCAAATATAAGCAGATCGGCATCACGGAAAAAATCGAAGACCGGCTGTTCGGCTCCCCAGACATCTTCCTTATGCTCCGAATCGGTCGAATACACGATCTTTTTCCCCTCTTTCTCGAAAGAGTAGCCATACGAGTCCCCTGGGTGGTTCTGCTTGATGCCCTTTATGGTTAAACCTCCTATGCGATATTCCCTGCCGGGATCGAGCGTGATGAATTTCTTTTCCGCCTTCATGTAGTCCAGGGGGACCGGGAACGAGGGGGGATTCTGCTGGATGCGAAAGGCGGTTTCGAGTTCGGGATGAAAGCCGTAAATATTGATCCGGTTCCCGGGAACAAAGGCAGGTACGAAAAAAGGGAATCCCTGAATATGATCCCAGTGCGGATGCGACAGAAAAATATGATAGACAGCCGGTCCCCCGCCGCCGGATCGCATGATGTGATTCCCAAAATCCCTAAGGCCGGTGCCGGCATCGCAGAGGATATATTCATCGCAGCCCCTTATTTCGATGCACGCGGTGTTTCCGCCGTATCCGCCCCTGACGGAAAAGGGCAGCGTGTCATCGAGGAAACGCTCCACGTCGGCATCGCTGCCGAGACTATGCCGGAGGGCCGCTTTTAGCGCCGCGACGACCTTGGCCCGCACCTGTTTCGCGTTCAGCGATACCGGCAGGGAGCCCCGTGTACCCCAGAAATAAACTTTTATATTACACCCCTGACGCCGATAACCGGTTGATAAGGCATGGCTTTCGGTGTTTGAAAGTATAGAGGGGCCGTACGTGCTTGTCAAGGGGTATTATGCATCGAAAAGCATGGGCTGCTATGCTCGCACCGATGCACGGTTGGCCAGCAGCGCCACGAGGTCCCCCGTTCGTTCCTCGGGAATCGTGCAGGCGGCGGCAAACCGGTGGCAGGCCTCTGCGAAGCCTCCGGCCTGCTGCGCGGCCTCGGGAACCAGCCGCATCAGGTCCGGTCTTTCACCCCTTTCGATGGATCGCCTGAGTCCCGGTGTTACGCGGAAGGAAACCTTTGTCTCCCCCCCGGCAAATCCCCCCAGATAGGGATTTTCGCCCGAAAAACGCTGAAATCCGACCACGTAATACTCCCCCTCCGCGGCGCCCTGCCGGATGATCTCCTCGCAGAACAGACCGATGGCCTTGAGTCCCAGCGGATGGAAGCGTTCCCCGACATCGGTCCAGAGGATATGGTCCTCACGCGGCAGCCCCTCCCGGCGAATCCGGTCCATTTCGCGGGAGAAGCGATCCCGCTGAACCGCCGCCATCTCGACGCCGAAGGCCAAGACCTTTTCATCCGGCCCGTTCATACAGGCCTCAAGCGCCAGATCGGCGCCGCGCCGGTAGTATCCGTTGACCGCCAGGGCGCTGATCAGGCGGTCGACTTCGCGAAGGTCCCGGTCCTGAAAACGGGGAAAGAGCCAGGGGGTGTCGCCGCCGGCGCCAGAGGGCAGCAGATCGCCCCGTCTCGCGGCCGTATCGAGAAAAAGGGCGTTGATACCTTCGCAGCGGCCCTCCGTCATCTGGCGATCGCCGACCGCACCCAGGACGGCAAGGGCCGCCTGGTCTTCGTTCCCGCCATCCAGTGCCAGAGCGAAGAGGCAGGCCGCGGCGGCGGCCGCGCACTGACTGTCCCCGCTGATGCCGAAGTGTTCCGGGTTGACCTGTCGCAGAGCGGGAAACTCGCCGGCCGCCGGCAGGTGGTGATCGATGATGATCACCCGGGAACCCTCCCGAATATGGCGGCAGATCGCATCCGCCGACTGACCGCCGAGATCGGCGTAGAGGATGAGCCGTCGTGCGGGTGTGTGAATCGCCGGCAGGAAGGCGGGATGGACCCTCTCGACGGGGATGTTCTCTACCGAAAACCCCGACCGCAGCAAAGATTTTCGGAGAATGGCGCCCGCCGTTATTCCGTCGGTGTCGTTGTGGTGGATCAGGGTGATATCGCGGCACGGCGCATCGGTCAGCGACGCGGCCGACGCCCTCATCGCCTCGCGAAAGTTTTCAAGCCGAATGGCATCCATATTCATTCCAGGATTTTCAGGTAATTCGCCGGCGGACGGCCGCCGAGACGAACTCGCTCAAGATCACCACGGCGAAAACAGCGAGCAGGATGACGGAGACCTCTTGCCACCGGAACTGGTTGATGGCTGCGTAGAGAACGATCCCGATGCCCCCGGCGCCGACGAATCCGAGGACGGAGGACTCCCGGATATTGATATCCCAGCGGTAGACGGTGGTGCCGTAAATGACGGGCAGCACTTGGGGAAGAATCCCGATCCAAAGCACCTGCAGGCGCGAAGCGCCGGTGGATTCGATGGCTTCCACCACGCCTGTATCGATTTCTTCGATGGCTTCGGCCACGAGCTTTCCCAGGAATCCGATGGAACGGAATGTGATCGCCCAGATTCCGGCCATAGGGCCGGGGCCGAAGATGGCCACGAACAGCAGACCCCACACGACCGTGTTGACCGAACGCGATGCCACCAAAATGAAACGGCCGATGAACCAGGTCAAGGCATTGAAGGTGGTATTGCGCGCCGCCAGAAAGGCAACCGGAAAAGCGACGAGAACGGTGACCACGGTCCCCAGGGTTGCGATGTGGATCGTCTCGATCAGCGGCGTCAGCAGCTTCCGGGAATAACCCGCTTCCGGCGGCCACATCCGGGTGGCCATGTCCAGCGCCTGAACGTGCGCATCGAGAAGAAAGAACCAGGTAATATCCATGGCGCTGACCGACCAGACGGCGACGGCGACGATTCCCAAATAACAGGCGTAGCGAAGCAGGGCCTGTCGCGGGCTGAAGCGACGCCAGATCTCGGGGTGTTTGGCGGCATGCTTAAGTGGCGTCATCGCAGTTGGTTTCTCACCCAGTTGGAGAAGAACTCGCCCATAAACACCAGGGAAATGATGGTGAGCAATATGGCCAGAGCGAAATCGTAGTCGTAACGGCTGAACGAGGCGGCCAGGACCTGGCCGATGCCGCCGGCGCCGACGATGCCCACCACGGTGGAGTGGCGGATATTGGCGTCCAGCCGATAGATCGACACGCCCAGGTACCGCGGCAGGGCCTGTGGCGAAACGCAGTAGACCAGCAACTGGGGGAAGCTGGCCCCGGTGGCGCGAATGGCTTCCAGCTGTCCCGGCGGCATGTTTTCGATGTCTTCGGCCAGCATCTTCGAAATGAAGCTGGTGCTGGAAACAAGCAGGGTCAGAACGCCGGCCAGGGGGCCGAAGCCAAAAATCTTGACGAAAAAAATCGCCACGATGATTTCATGAAAGGTTCTCGAAAGAATAATGAAGCCCCGCGCAGCCAGGTAGACGGGCTTCGGGACCAGGTTCCCGGCGCCGCAAATCCCAACCGGCACCGCCAGGATCATGCCGAAAAAACTGGCGGCAAGCGCCATCTGAACGCTTTCCAGCGTCCCCCGGAAGAGAAGGCCCCAGCGGCTGAAGTCGGGAGGCAGCATCCGGACGATCATGTCGACGGCGCGCGGGACGCCGTCGGCTGCCCGGCCCCAGTTGATCTCGATGGATCCCATGGACCACAGCAGATAGCTGAGGGCTATAGCAACGAGCCCGCGCCGCACCCACGGATTTTCAATGGTTCGGATGCGATGCCATTGGGGTGTGTTTCCGCGATCGCTCAACGATGGCGTAGTCGTCATGCAAGCGACTCCCTGAGCATGCTCTCCTCGCTCTCGGAATGCGGCTTATCCGGTTTGCCGCTCTCGCCTTCGACCTTGCGGATCGTGGTGCTCCAATCCTCTTCCCCGTAGATCTTGGTCAGGACCTGCGCGGTGACCTGCTCGGGCGGACCATCGAACACGACTTCGCCGCTCCGCAGGCCGATGATGCGGTCGGAAAAGGATTGCGCCAGTCCGACATCGTGGAGATTCACCAGCGCCGGCGTGCCGCGTTCGTGGGCGAGTTCGACCAGGATGCGCATGATCTGGCGGGACGTTTTGGGATCCAGACTGGCGGTGGGTTCATCCACCAGCAGCAGATCGGGCTTCTGCATCAAGGCGCGGGAGATGCCTACCCGCTGGCGCTCACCGCCGGATAAGGCATCCGCGCGGGTGTTCTGATAGCCGGAAAGTCCGACCCGTTCGAGCAGGGCAAAGGCGGCGGCGACATCCTCGGCCGGGAATTTGCGGCCGTAGGTCCTCCAGAAGCCGACGTAGCCCAGCCGTCCGGAGAGGAGATTCTCCATCACGGTGAGGCGCTCCACCAGGTTGTATTCCTGAAAGATCATGCCCATCCGCCGCCGCGCCTCGCGCAGGTCGTGACGGTTCAACGCCAGGATATCCACGTCGTCGAGCATGATCTTGCCGGTGGTCGGTTCGACCAGCCGGTTGATGCAGCGGATAAGCGTGCTCTTGCCGGCGCCGGACGGGCCGATGATGGTGACCACCTTGGGCTCGCCGACAGAGAAGCTGACGTTCTTCAGCGCCGCGGCGCCGGTAGGGTAGACTTTGGACAAACCGGATATTTTCAGCATATGGATGGTTTCCTGGGGGTAAAGGTTCCGGTCATTACTTGATCTTTTTCAGAGCTTCCAGCGTATACGCTTCCTTGTTGTCCCTCTGGATGGTGCGGAGGATGTCCCAATGTTTCTTGTAATCCACGGGAATGAAGACCTCGGCCTGTTTTCCAAAATCCTTGGCGAGCCCCGTTCCCTTCCAGTCGAAGGTCAGGAACGCCTCACGCACCTTTTTTTGCAGATCGGGATGCAGATTGTAGATATACCCGTAGGCGGTGCCCGGAAACGGCTCCGATTCCCAGACAATCCGGACCGTCGAGCGGTCCAGCATCTTGCGCGCGATCATACGCTCCATCACGGTGGAGGCGATCGGTGCGGCGTCGTAATCCTTGTTGGCGACCCCCATGATCGAATTGTCGTGTTTGCCCGAGTAGACCACCTTGTAGTCCGCGTCGGGGGTGATGCCTTCCTTTTTGAACAGGGCCCGCGGCGCCTGGTCGCCTGAATTGGACGCCGGCGTCACGTGAGCGACCTTGCGCCCTTTCAAGTCCCGGATCGTCTTGATGTTCGAGTCTTTATGAGTGATCAGCCACAGCCGATAGCCTCGGAATGTGCCGTCTTTGTCGCCCATCATGGCCACGGGATGAAAGCCCCCGAGGTTCACGCCGTATACCGTCGCGCCGGCGGCGTAGCCGGAAATGTGCAGACGACCGGAACGCATGGCCTCGACCTGCGCCGCGTAGGACTCGGGCCCGTACCACTTTACCTGCTTGCCGGTCTTCTTGGCGATGTGGTCCATGAGCTCCTTGAAAACATTTTCATACACGGAAGGGTCCTCGACCGCGGTATAGGAAAAGATGAGCGTGCCCGGATTGAGCCACTTGCCCGAATCCTTGGGGGTGTCGGCGAGAAGATCGCCATCCTCATCACAGTAGCGACTGTCCAGATCCCCCCGATTCTTGCACTGATCCGCCGCTCCCGCCGGCATGACCATCGCTGAAAAACATGCCATCGCGGCAAGACCCACTACACCGACCCATAATGTTCTGCGGAACAACGATGCGATATCCATAGCCACTCCTCCTTGATGAATGTAAAGTCTGTTACAGCCCCGTAATTTCCCGATCCTTTGGATATTCGACAACAATTCCGAATGTCAACTCCTTCTTCTCTCCCGCCCGGAGCGGAGTTTTCCACGTGACTGCGCCGTCGCTTTTGACCTCGTCCGGTTTGATGGACGGCTCGTCCAGTGAAATCGTGATCTCTTCGTCGCCGGCGACGGGAAGCTGGTCACGCAGGGTGACCGTCACCGGTTCCTTGTGGAAGTTGGTCAGTTCAATGCGATAGCGGTAAGCGACCCGATTCTTACCAAACATTCCTGCCTGCTTATGCTGCTTGAGCTCTTCACGCTTCACCGTCACCTGATCGTCGCTGCCGAAGAACAGGTCAAACTTTTCTCCGGCGGCGACCTTTTTTAACTGTGAGCTGCCGGTGTAGGTGTTGCCGACAAACGTATTGACCTTGCCCGGCAGGAGCGGGTAGGCGGCGCGGTTCATAATCTCCGACTTGAGGAATACGTAAGGCGCGAGTTTCGGAATCGCCATGAATTCCATGCTGACCGGAAACTGCTCTATGGCAACAACCGTTCCGTGCTGAGTGCCATCGGAAGCGACATCAAGCGTCCGGGGTATATGAAAGGCGACCGAGGACTGCTCGTCGCTTATCTGAGCGGTAACGAAGGATACAGGCGACTCCTCGATCGGCGGCTCGTCAGACTTGAAGCTATCCGCCCGCATGCCTGCCGCCTTCTTTGCCCTGGCCGGCGCCTGGGCCGATAGGGCCATTGATCTTGCTGCCGGTGGCTGCGGCCGGGAAAAAGCGATGCGCCAGGGGTGCATTTCCGGCGGTGCGCCTCCGGTAGCGGGGCGGGCTGTGGAAAGGGTCAGGTCGATATTTTTCCAGTCCTCTCCGGTCGCTTGGCGGACCATTGCCCGAAAGGTCAACTCGGCGCTTTTGGCATCCGGGGATAGACGGACATCGTAGGACGGTTGCCATCCCGCCCGGGGAATCACCGTGGCAAGATCGAGTGTCAAATTCCCTTCCCGGGTGATCTCGAGCATGACCTCGACGCTCTTGGCCTCTTTCCTTCGCGAGCCGGTCGATTCATTCCGCCGGCGTTGCAGCGCGTCGATCTTGTCCTTGATGCTTTTCTTTTCGGCCTCGGTCTCACGTGTCGCTTCCTCAATCCTGGTCACCTCGGCGCCGACAAAGCGGGAGGCATCCCGCAGTTCGTCCGAAGTGGGGCGTCCGATCGCCAGCTCCTTTGATATACGGTCGCCCCAGGCAACACGGATCGATTCAAGGAATGCCTTTTGTGATGACAGGCCGGCCCTCTTCGCGTCCAGCGCGCCGGAGAGCAACTCCAGCCCGCGAATCTCCTCGTCCAGTTCCTTCGCCCGTTTTTCACCGCTCTGCTCGAGAAAGGCGCGTTTAACCTCGAGTCCCACGATCTTTGCTCCTGCGCTTCCCTTGCCTTCCACCCGGACCGAATCATCCTGGATCAGTACGGGAAGGTTTTCGAAAGCGATCAGATAATTTCCCGGTTTGAGATTAACTGTAGCACTGCGGATGGTAAGCGCCCGGTCGGTGTAGACGATCACGGAAGTCATTCGTGCAGGGGGCGCTATCCGCTTCAAATCGGCGGAAAAGGAAAGTGTGCTCAGCGACAGGAGTGTGAAGAAGGAAACAAAGCTCAGGACCTTCATAGCCATACCTCACTTGACGGATATTTCAAAAGGCCGGCCGTTATGCGAGAAGCGCACACGGTCGGGATAGATCTCTTCAATCTTTGCCGCTTCGATGACGGATCCCTCGTAGCTTATCTTATCGTTGATCATGGCGAAGCGCTTTGAGGGGTCCGCATACCAGATGATCGCCGATATTTTCAGAGACGGCGGTGTTATGACAGGCGGGTCTGGCGCCCGTTGAGGAGGGGTTGGGTTTGCCTCTTTCGCGCCCGGGAGAATTGCGGTGGTTTTAGCTTCAGCCGGTGTCGCGATTTCCGGGGGCACCCGGCTTATGTCGCCCCGGGTGTCATTGCTCGGTGCAGGGGGGAGAGGGGCGGGTGTCATCTTCTGACTTAATTCAGGAGGACGCTTGGCCGGGGGAAGTGGTGATTTGGACGGGGAGCCGGGATCCGCAGGCGCCGGCGTCATCGCTTGACGTGTCGCGGGAGGATTCTTTGGCTCGGGAGACGGTGATTTCGTCAGAAGGCCGTACCCCGTAAGCATATAGGTGATAGCGGCAGCGGCGAGCGCCGTCAGGCCGATCAAGGCAAAATAGAGCGGGTTTCTTTTTTCGGAACGGGGTGGGTCGGGCTTGAGAATATCGAGGGCGATATTGGCTGCCGCGCTCCGGCGGGATGACTTTTCACGATCGAGTTTTCTCAAAACATCAAGTATTACGCTCATTTTCGCCCTACCGT
>MICN01000094.1 GCA_001829875.1 Syntrophus sp. GWC2_56_31 | reverse complement strand
CCTTTGAAGGGGCGGGGATCAAATTCGGGATGCGGGCGATGCGCGGCGCCATCGAGGAAGTGAGCATCAATCCCCATACCTACGAGCCCATGATCCTGACCATAGGGAGGGTGAAGCCTGTCGGCATCTGCGGTTCGGGCCTGATCGATGCCGTAGCGGAGCTCATGGAGACGGGGATCGTCGATCAGAACGGAAAGTTTCAGCTGGATATCGCCACCGATCGGGTGAGGGAGGGGCCGGACGGCTACGAATACGTGCTTGCCCGCAAAGAAGAAACGCAGATCGACGACGATATCGCCCTGACGGAAATCGACATCGGAAACCTGATCCGCACCAAGGGCTCGATCTATGCCGGCTGCAAGGTGCTGCTCGACAGCGTCGGTTTGGGTTTCCGCGACCTGGAGCAGGTGATCATCGCCGGCGGCTTCGGCCGTCATCTCGATCTGGAAAAGGCGATCTTTATCGGTCTTCTGCCCGACCTGGAGATCGGCAAGTTCATGTTCGTCGGCAACGGGTCGCTTTTAGGGGCGAGGTTGCTTTCCTTCTCCCAGACGCTTCTGAAGGAGGCGGAACGCATCTCCCTGATGATGACCAATCTGGAATTGAGCAACCATACCGGTTTCATGAATGAGTTTATGGCCGCCATGTTCCTGCCCCATACGGATACAAAGGCATTCCCCCGGGTGCAGGAGCGCCTGCGGCTGAAGAAGAAGGCGGCATAAGCGGATGAGCTTCACTATCGCCGTCTCGGGAAAAGGCGGCACGGGAAAAACGACGTTTGCGGGGATGGTCGTCCGTTACCTGCTCGAGAAAGGCAAGGGTCCGGTCCTCGCCGTCGATGCCGATGCCAATATGAATCTCAACGAGGTGTTGGGCATCGATGTCAAAACGACCATCGGCGAGATGCGGGAAGCGATGAAGGAAGAGGTTCCCGCGGGCATGACCAAGGACGTATGGTTTGAATACAAGGTTCAGGAGGCCCTGACCGAGGCGAAGGGGTTTGATCTTCTGGCTATGGGACGCCCGGAGGGCGCCGGCTGCTACTGCGCGGCCAACACGCTCGCCAGAAAGTATATAGACCTTCTCTCGGGGAACTACCCGTATATTGTGATTGACAACGAGGCGGGAATGGAGCATTTCAGCCGTCTGACGACACAGGATGTAGACCTGCTCTTTATCCTGTCCGATTCCAGTCGCCGCAGCATCATCACGGCGGGGCGGATTCGCGACCTCATAAAGGAGCTCAAGTCAAACATCGTCAAAGAAGTTTTGGTGTTGAACCGTATGACCGGCCCCCTGGAGGGAGAGATATCGGAGGTCATCCGGGAGCAACATCTCGATCTGGCAGGGGTGATGCCGGTCAGCGAGGAAATTGGCCGCTACGACCGTAGCGGAATGCCCACTTTCGGACTTCCGCTTTCGGCGCCCGCGGTACAGGCGGCTTGGCGTATTTTTGACCAATATATTCCATGAATATCTTAGAGGAAGGAGGATACGAGATGACCGAACAGCAACTTGAAGAAAAGGCCTCTTTTGACGGAAGCACGGTGAAGGTCCTGGGCGAAACCTACGAAGCGGGAAAGCCCGAAAAGCCCGAGAACTGGCGTGAAAAACTGAAAGCCCGGGAAGATATGATAGCCTATCTTAAGGTAGGGGTTCGCTGATAAAAAAGCGCTTCAACCTCGAAGGGATCGTTCGCTCGACCTGTCGAATGCGCCCTTTGCGCGCGAGGCGGTCAATTAATTAAGGAGGTAAAACTCATGACATTTGCAATCCCAAAAACGGCCTATACGGGAAAGATCAAGGAAGTGGTACTGGGAAGAGGACCCAAGGCAATTACGGTGGGGGGGGAAACCTCGTATCCTTTTCATCTCTTCGAGGGGGAAATGCCCCATACCCCCCGCATCGCCATCGAGGTGTACGATACGCCGCCCGATGACTGGGCGGAGGCCTCTCTGGAACCTTACAGGGATGTCGTCGGCGATCCCGTTGCCTGGGCCAAGAAGGCGGCGGGGGTCTATGGCGCCGATATGATTGCCCTGCAACTGGTCAGCACCGATCCCAACGGTCTGAATACCCCGAGCGATCAAGCAACGGAAACGGCCAAAAAGGTCGCAGCGGCGGTGGATATTCCGGTAATCGTCAACGGCAGCGGCAGTCCCGAGAAGGATGCCGAGCTGCTCCGCAAAGTCGCCGAGGCGTGCGACGGGATGAATCTCGTCGTCGGCCCCGTTGTTGTAGAAAATTACAAGCAGATCGGCGCCGGCGCCATTGCCTATAAACATACCCTGGCGGCCAACAGCCCGATCGACATCAATCTTGCCAAACAGCTCAACATCCTCTTGGGCAACCTCGGTGTGCCTGACGGACAGATCGTTGTCGATCCGACCACCGGCGGACTCGGCTACGGAATCGAATATACCTACTCGGTCATGGAGCGCGACCGTATGGCCGCCCTCACCCAGCAGGATGAGAGGCTGCAGTTTCCCATCATCTGCGACCTGGGGAAGGAAATATGGAAAACGAAGGAAGCGAAAGCGGAAGACTCGCCGCTCATGGGTAATGCGGCCAAAAGGGGCGTTCTCATGGAGGCTGTTACGGCGCAACTGCTGCTGCTGGCGGGGGCGGATGTATTGATCATGAGGCATCCCGAGGCCATCAGGCTTGTCAGAGAAATGATCGCCGATTTGATGGCGTAGAAACACGGCTCCCAGTCGGCGTAAGAAGGAGGAGATAATGTCAGATTTGGAAAAGAAAAGTATCGATCCGGCGACGATCAAAATGATCCAAAAGGCCGCCGTCGATGGTTGCGAAACCATTTTCGATCGGGCGGAAGCGATGAAACCCTGTCCCATCGGCGCGGAGGGGAGCTGCTGCAAGCATTGCGCGATGGGGCCCTGCCGCGTCCCTGCACCGAAGAAAAAAGAGGGGGTCCCTCAGAAGAAACGGATGGGGCTCTGCGGCGCGACCGCCGAGACGATCGCCGCCCGCAACTTTGCCCGCATGGTCGCGGCGGGAACCGCGGCCCACTCGGACCACGCCCGCGGCATCGCCGAGGCCTTTCTGGCGACCGCCAAGGGGGAAGTGCCCGAGTTCAAAATCAAGGATGAACAGAAACTCTACCAGGTTGCGATGGATCTGGATGTGGAGATCGGCGAACGCTCGATCCGGGAGATCGCGATCGATGTGGGCAAAAAGGCCCTGGAGGAATTCGGCCGCCAGCACGGGGAGATCCCGTTTGTAAAGCGTGCGCCGGCCAAAAGGCAGGAAATCTGGCGGAAGCTGGGGATCGTCCCGCGGGGCATCGACCGCGAGGTGGTCGAGCTGATGCATCGCACCCACATGGGCGTCGATCAGGATTACAAGAGCCTCCTTTTGTCGGCGGCCCGTTGCGCGCTCGCCGACGGCTGGGGCGGATCCATGATCTCCACGGACCTTCAGGACATCATTTTCGGAAATCCTGTTCCGGTCCTGGGCCAGATCAATCTCGGCGTTCTGAAAAAAGACGAGATCAATGTGGTCGTCCACGGCCACGAACCGCTGCTGCCCGAGGTCCTGGTCGCGGTGGTCAACGATCCGGAGATCAAGAAGGCGGCACTGGCCACTGGCGCCAAGGGGATCAACCTCGTCGGCATGTGCTGTTCCGCCAATGAAATCCTGATGCGTCACGGCATACCGGTAGCGGGCAACTTCCTCCAGCAGGAACTCGCCATTGTAACCGGGGCCGTCGATGCCATGGTGGTCGATGTGCAGTGCGAAATGCAATCGCTGGCCCAGGTGGCCAAATGCTATCACACCAAGCTGATCACCACCTCCGCGAAGGCAAAGATGGAAGGCGCCATGCACATCGAATTCGATGAGCACCACGCCGGGGCCGTCGCCAAGAAGATACTGATGGAGGCGATCGGCAACTACAAGAACCGCAAGGCCAACGTTGAGATACCCGATGACAAGACCGATCAGGTGGTCGGATTCAGTTACGAAACGATCAACTATCTGTTGGGCGGCATGTTCCGGGCCTCCTACCGTCCGCTGAACGACAACATCATCAACGGCCGCATCCGGGGGATCGCCGGCGTCGTCGGCTGCAACAACGCCCGGGTGACCCACGACGACCCCAATCTGACGCTCATCAAGGAATTGATCAAGAACGACGTGATCGTCCTGGTCACCGGATGCGCCGCGATGACCTGCGGGAAGGCGGGCCTTCTTACGCCGGAGGCGGCGAAGCTGTATGCAGGCGAAGGGTTGGCGTCGGTCTGCGAGGCAGTCGGAATTCCGCCGGTGCTGCACATGGGGGCCTGTGTCGACAACAGCCGGATCCTGATGGCGGCCACCGCGGTTGTGAAGGCGGGCGGCCTGGGGGATGATATCAGCGATCTGCCGGCCGCGGGCGCCGCCCTCGAGTGGATGAGCGAGAAGGCCGTTGCCATCGGCCACTATTTTGTCGCTTCGGGTGTGTATACCATTTTCGGAACAACCTGGCCGACAACCGGCAGCGAGGAGGTCACCAAGCACCTGTTCGAGGAGTTTGAAAATATCGTGAAGGGGAGATGGGGCTTTGAGGCCGATCCGCTGAAGGCGGCAAAATTGATCATCGATGAAATCGACAGAAAACGAAAAGCGCTGGGCATCGACAAGGCCCGGGAAAGGGTTCTGTTCGATATGGCCAAACGTCGCGAGATCGATGCCGCCTGATGTTCATCTGCATCGCTCGATTTGATAACGAGTGTTTGAGTTACATCCGATAGCCGGAAGGAGGATTTCACGTGTCAAAAATTATTGCATCCGCAGCCATTCGAGGGGCCCATAAGATTGTGGAGAGGGCCGAGAAAAAATATCAGGAGGCTCTCGAGAAGTGGGGGCCCGAGCAGGAGGTGGGATTTCCCGATACGGCCTATTATCTGCCGGTGATCTATGCCATTTTGGGAATTCCCGTAAAAAAGATGTCGGATATGAAACCGGTCCTGGACCGATGCCGCGCGCTGTTGCCGCTGCCGGTCAGGGAGAAGTCGGCGCTTCCCTACCTTGCGCCCGCCCTGGATGCGGGCATGGCGACCTTTTTTGCCGAAGAGGTGATCGAAGCGATCCGTTATCTGGAAGATCCGAATTTTTACACCAAGCAGGAGGATATCTTGCCCGACAACCTCTGGCTCGGCGCCGCAAACGATGTGATCTTCCGCAAACGGGGAGTCGAATTCGTGGACGGGACGGCGCCCGGCTTTGCCGCCATTGTGGGGGCGGCGCCCACGCCCGAGATTGCCAAGAAGATCGCCACCGAATTGCAGGAGAAGAATCTCTACGTGTTCATGTGCGCCGAACATGAGGGCAAGCGTTTTTCGGAACAGCTTGTGGAGGCGGGCGTTCAGATCGGCTGGCCGACGCGCCTTGTTTCCTACGGCCCCGATATCACGGCCGCCGTTTTTGCGATGGGGTTCGCCTGTCGCGTCGCGATGGCCTTCGGCGGGATCAAGCCCGGGGATTTCCGGAAAAATCTCAACTACAACAAGGACCGGACCTTTGCGTTTGTCATGCCCATGGGGTTTGTCACCGACGAGTGGTATGCCAACGCCGCCGGCGCGATCAACTGGGGATTTCCGACGATCGCCGACACGCCGATCCCGGAGGTGCTGCCCACGGGCATCTGCACGTATGAGCATGTCGTTTCCAACATCCCGCACGATCAGCTTGTCCAGAAGGCCGTCGAGGTCAGGGGCCTCAAGGTCAATGTGGCTTCGGTGCCTATCCCCCTTTCTTACGGCCCGGCGTTCGAGGGCGAAAGGGTGCGGGGCGAGGACATCCACCTGGAGTGCGGCGGCGGTCGCACCCATGCGGTGGAGCTGGTCGTCTCCAAACGGATGGACGAGGTGGAAGACGGCAAGATCGAGGTGATCGGTCCGGACGTGGATCAAATCCAGCCGCCGGGACAGTTGCCGATCGCGATCCGGGTCGAGGTGACGGGCCGGAAGATGCAGGAGGATTTCGAGCCTATCCTCGAGCGGCAGATCCACCACCTGATCAACTACGCCCAGGGGATCATGCATATCGGCCAGCGCGATATCGCCTGGATTCGCGTTTCCAAAAGCGCCGTGGCAAAGGGATTCAAGCTTGCCGATCTGGGAAAGATTCTTCACGCCAAACTGCACCAGGACTTCGGCGCCATCTTCGACAAGGCGCAGGTGATGATTTACACCGAACCGAAAGCGGTGGAAGAGGTGCTGGCCCAGGCCAGGGCCATCTACGGAAAGCGGGACGCGCGGATCGAGGGGATGACCGACGAGACCACGGATACCTATTACTCCTGCACCCTCTGTCAATCCTTTGCCCCCAGCCACGTTTGCGTGGTCAGTCCCGAAAGAACGGGGCTTTGCGGCGCCTACAACTGGATGGACTGCAAGGCCGCTTTCGAGATCAATCCGACCGGTCCCAACCAGCCCATTCCCAAGGGAGACATCCTGGATCCGAAACTCGGGCAGTGGAAGGGCACCAATGACTTTGTCATGACCGCGTCGCGACAGAAGATCTCCCAGGTGAGCCTCTACAGCATGATGGTCGATCCGATGACCACCTGCGGCTGCTGTGAATGCATCGCCGCGGTGCTTCCGATGTGCAACGGCGTCATGACGGTGAACCGCGATTTCATGGGGATGACCCCCTGCGGGATGAAGTTTACGACGCTGGCCGGATCCGCGGGCGGCGGCGCGGTGACGCCGGGATTCTTGGGTCACAGTAAATACAATATCGCCCAGCGAAAGTGGCTTTCGGGCGACGGCGGGCTGTTGCGTCTGGTCTGGCTGCCCAAGATGCTCAAGGACGAGCTGAAGGACCGTCTGCAGAAGCGTTGCGAAGAGATAGGGATCCCCAATTTTATCGATATGATCGCCGACGAAACCATCGGAACGACGGAAGACGAAATACTGCCGTTTCTGGAGGAAAAGAAGCATCCGGCGCTGACGATGGCATCGATCCTGGAATAAGGGGATAACATTGTATATCATTTGATGATCGAGGAGAAAGGAGAGTAGATCATGGCTCTTACGGGAATCCAGATATTCAAGTTGTTGCCGAAAACAAACTGCGGGGAATGCGGCGTTCCCACCTGCCTTGCCTTCGCCATGAATCTGGCGGCGGCGAAGGCCGAACTGGCTTCATGTCCCTACATTTCGGCGGAATCAAAGGCCCAGCTTTCGGAGGCGTCCGCGCCGCCCATCCGTCCCGTCGCTATCGGGACCGGGGACAACGTGGTGAAAATCGGCGGCGAAACCGTTCTGTTTCGCCATGAAAAGACCTTCGTCAACAAGCCGGGCCTTGCCGTGATGATCAGCGACGCCATGACCGACGACGAGGTGAACGGACGGATCAAGCGTTTCAAGGAGTTGCGGTACGATTGGATCGGCCTTGTCCTGCGTCCCGAAATGATCGCTGTGAAAAATGAATCCGGCGATGCAGGCAGGTACGAAACCCTGGTCAAAAAGGTGATGGATGAGACCGATGCCGCGCTGATCCTGATGAGCGACAGCGCGGAGGCATTAAAGGCGGCCCTCCAGGTTTCGGCACAGCGTGTCCCCCTCATTTACGCAGCCGCGGAGGGAAATGCCGAGGCGATGGCGGGGCTGGCCAAGGAATACAAATGTCCCCTGGCCGCAAAGGCCGACAACATGGATAGCCTGGCCGCCCTGACGGACAAGATCAGCGCCGCCGGGGTAAAGGATATCGTTCTGGACAGCGGCGCCCGGACGGTGCGGCGCGTATTCGAGGATCAGGTGTTTGTCCGCCGGGCCGCGCTGGTCCAGAAGAATCGGTCCCTCGGCTTCCCGACGATCGCCTTCCCCTGTGAAATGACGAAAGACCCGATGAAGGAGACGCTGATCGCCGCCACGCTGATCGCCAAATATGCCGGGATCATCGTCCTGTCGGATTTCCAGGGCGAAAGCCTCTTTCCGCTCCTGGTTTCGCGGCTCAATATCTACACGGATCCGCAGCGGCCCATGATGATGCAGCAGGGGATCTACCCCGTCGGCAATCCCACGGAAGATTCCCCGGTCCTGATCACCACCAATTTCGCCCTGACCTACTTCATCGTCTCCGGCGAAATCGAGGCCAGCCGCGTTCCCAGTTGGCTGTTGGTCATGGATACCGAAGGCCTGTCCGTGTTGACGGCCTGGGCCGCCGGAAAGTTCGTCGGCGACGCCATAGGCCAGTTTGTGAAAAAATCCGGCATTACGGAAAAGGTCAAGCACCGGAAGATTGTCATCCCGGGATTTGTGGCAGCGGTAAGCGGAGATCTTGAAGAAGAACTGGGATCTGAATGGGAAGTCAAGATCGGACCCAGGGAAGCCGCGCATCTGGCGCCCTTCTTAAAGCAGGGCCTTTAAAAGAGAAATTTCCTTTTATGGAATAGGAGGTGTGATTCATGATTCGCATTGGTGAAAACCTTAACGTGATGATAAAAAAGATAGGCGCGGCCATGAAGGACAGAGACCCCAAGCCGATCCAGGAATTGGCCATTGCCGAGGCAAAAGCGGGCGTCGATTATATCGATATCAACCTGGGCCCGGCGCGCAAGGAGGGCGGTGACTTGATGGCATGGGTCGTCAAAACGGTCCAGGAGGTGGTCGATACCCCCCTCTACCTCGACACCATCAACACCGAAGCCATCGAGGCGGGACTCAAGGTCTATCAGAATCGCAAAGGCAAGGCCGTCATCAATTCCATCATGGCCCGGCCCGAAAGCATGGAGTCGAAACTGCCGCTGGCCCAGAAATATAACGCGGGCCTCGTCGCGCTTCTCTGGGGACCTTCGGGATTGCCCCGGGATGCAAACGAGCGGGGCGTGCTGGCAGCCGAGCTGATGCAGAAGGCCGCGGAATTCGGCATTCCGAATGAGGACGTGTGGATCGATCCCATCGTCACGCCGATCACCAGCCCCCAGAGCCAGGTGCAGGTGCCAAGCTGTGTGGAATTCATGAAGATGTTTCAGGATTTCCAGGAGATGGCCCCGGGGCTGAAGGCGACATGCGGTGTTTCCAATGTCTCCAACGGCGCCCCCGAGCATCTGCGGCCGATCCTGAACCAGACCTACATGATGCTTCTTGAACGTTACGGCATGACCAGCGCCATCCTCGACGCCTTCGACGACGACATGAAGGCCTTTGCCGCCCCCGGCGGCAAGCAGGATCTCAAGAAGATTGTCTACAAGGTCATGGATGGCGAGGATGTCGATCTGGGTTCACTGACCAAGGAGCAGGTCAATTACGTAAAAACGACGAAGGTCCTGATGGGGAAAATTCTATACTCCGATTCCTGGCTGGAATTCTAAACGCCGGTGGCGAGGACTTGCATCAAGGGCGAGTAAAAAATGAATAACGGGCTTCCAGCACTGCCCTCTCCCGGCGGCTATGAACAGGCGTATGCAGTCTCGTATGACCTTGCCTTTGAAAAACTCAGAAAGGCCGATCCGGCGGATATCGCGCTGAAAAGCGGCGCTGCTAGGGTCGGTGCGGACCTCGTACGGCTGCGCTTTCTCGACAGGGATTACCTTATCGACCGGCTCTTCGATCGAGTCACTCTTGATCCGGACACGGAACCAGTGCCGATCGCCGAGCGATTGCTCATTCTCCACTATCTGGTGACCGCAAGCGGCGCCCCGCCCAGCGGGGAGTGGATCTCGTTCAAAGATATTCCCGACGGGCTTTTATACTATTCCACATTTTACAAGCGGACGGTCAAACTGCTGCTGAAGAAATTTGGCGATGCGCCCGCGAAACTTACGGTTGCGGCGTCGAAAATTGGCGGCGTCCCGGTCAAGATGGGGGATGCCGCCGTGACCGTTCGGGCGTTCCCCAAAGTGGCCGTGACCTGGGTGCTTTGGCAGGGCGACGATGAATTCCCTGCGGAAGGCAGCGTCCTTTTGGACCGCGGCATCACCGATTACCTGCCGACGGAAGATATTGTCGTGCTGTGCCAGACAATTGCGCTGAAGCTCTGATTTTAATGTGATATACGAAAACTACTGATGAGAGGGGTTTCATGAAAGCCGACAATGCCGAGATTCTGAAAGAATTTACTCCGGAAGCGATAGAAATATTAGATAAGGTTATTGACAAATTTAAAGGAAAGCCCGGAGGCCTTATCCCTGCCCTCGAGGAGGTGCAGGTCGCTCTGGGGTGCCTTCCCGTTTCTGTCCAGAAGAGGATTGCCGCAGGGTTGCATATCCCCGTCAGCCGTGTTTACGGCGTAGTCACCTTCTATTCCTTCTTCACCATGATGCCCCGCGGAAAACACACGGTTCGCGCCTGCATGGGAACTGCCTGCTATGTCAAGGGAGGCAAGGCCGTCGTGGAGGCAATAGAAAAAGAATTTCACGTGAAGGAAGGCCAGACGACAGCCGATAGGCTTTTTACCTTCGAAACGGTGCGCTGCATCGGCGCCTGCGGACTGGCGCCCGCCGTCATCGTGAATGAAGATGTGCACGGTGGAGTAAAGCCCTCCGAAGTGAAAGGAATCTTGAGCAAATACAACTGACGGGCAACGGCCCTTTCGGGAAGCGTCAAAGAGGATTGCCATGGCAAAGCTGACGAAGGAAGATCTGAAAAAAATTAAGGACAAGGTACTGGCGAAAAGCGCGCTTAAGGAGGAAGGCCCCAGGGCAAGGGTTACCGTTCACATGGGAACCTGCGGAATCGCCTCCGGCGCCAAGGAAGTGATGAGTGCGCTTATGGCGGAAATTGCCGATGCGGGGATCCGGGATGTGGCGGTGACAACCTCCGGCTGCATGGGCATGTGCAGCCGAGAACCCCTGGTCACCGTCGAATGCCTGGGCCGGGAACCGATCAAGTACGAGCGCATGGACGCCGCGAAGATGAAGCGTGTCTTTCAGGAACATGTCCTAAAGGGAGAAATACAAACCCCCTTCGCGCTGGCCAGGGGAGAGGAAAGCTCCGAATGAAAGAAAAATCGATTCAGGAGGTTCTCGTTTGATGGAAGAGCCCATGATAGGCAGCATCCCCACGATGCAGGAGATACCGTTTTTTGCCCACCAGAAGCTGAGGGTATTGAGAAACAGGGGAATCATCGATCCCGGCAAGATCGAAGAGTATATCGCCCGCGACGGCTATCTGGGGCTGGCCAAGGCCCTCACGGAGATGACGCCGGCCGAGATCATCAAGGAGGTAACGGCCTCCGGTCTCCGGGGGCGCGGCGGCGCCGGCTTTCCGACCGGTCTTAAGTGGCAGTTCTGCTCCCAGTCGAAAGGCGACGTAAAATATGTCCTCTGTAACGCCGACGAGGGCGATCCCGGGGCATTTATGGATCGCAGCGTCCTGGAGGCGGACCCCCACGCCGTGCTGGAAGGAATGGTTATCGCCGCACGGGCTATCGGCGCTCATTACGGCTACATCTACTGCCGGGCGGAATATCCCCTGGCCATCCATCAACTGAACATCGCGATTGCCCAGGCACGGGAATGCGGGCTATTGGGAAAGGATATTCTGGGGACGGGGTTCGATTTTGACCTGGAGATCTACCAGGGCGCCGGCGCTTTCGTTTGCGGTGAAGAAACGGCGTTGATGACTTCCATCGAAGGCAAACGGGGGATGCCCCGGCCAAGACCGCCCTTTCCTGCCGTTGCCGGTCTCTGGGGAAAGCCAAGTGTCCTCAATAACGTGGAGACGTTCGCCAGCGTCGCTCAGATCGTCCTGAAGGGCGCCGCCTGGTACGCCTCCGTGGGGACTGAAAAAAGCAAGGGCACAAAGGTCTTTGCCCTGACGGGCGACGTGAACAACGTAGGGCTGGTGGAAGTCCCCATGGGAACCACTCTCCGGACCATCGTTTATGAGATCGGCGGCGGCATTCCGGGTGGGAAAAAATTCAAGGCGGCCCAGTTGGGAGGGCCTTCCGGCGGCTGCATCCCGGCAGAACATCTTGACGCCTCGGTTGATTACGAAAAGGTCGCCGAACTCGGCGCCATCATGGGCTCCGGCGGTCTTATCGTCATGAACGAAGACAAGTGCATCGTCGACATCGCCCGTTTTTTCATCGACTTCTGCCAGGATGAATCCTGCGGCAAGTGCACACCCTGCCGGGAAGGAACAAAACGGATGCTCCAGATCCTCACGGGCATCACGGAGGGCAAGGGAAGGGAGGGAGACATCGAACTTCTCCAGGAAATGGCGGTCATCATCAAGAATTCATCCCTCTGCGGCCTCGGCCAGACGGCGCCCAACCCCATTTTGAGCACCATAAGATATTTCCGCGACGAGTACGAGGCCCATATCAGGGAGGGCCGCTGCCCGGCCGGCGTCTGCACCGCCCTTAAGCGCTACACTGTTGATGCGGAAAAGTGCACAGGATGCGGCGTCTGTGCCAAGGTATGTCCCACGAAAGCGGCAAAGGGGGAGAAGAAACAGCCCCATGAGATTGATCAGGCGACTTGCATCAAGTGCGGGGTCTGCATGGAGAAATGTAAATTCGAGGCAATTTTTGTGAATTAAGGAGAAAAATAGTGGAGGAAAAGATTAGGATTACAATCGACGGCCGGGAAGTCACAGCCAATCCGGAACAGACCATCCTGGAGGCGGCACGAGAAAACGGCATCTTCATCCCCACCCTCTGTCAATACGCCGACACCACCAATGTGGGGGCCTGCCGCGTTTGCGTCGTGGAGGTGGAAAAAGCAAGGACGCTTGTCGCTTCCTGTTGTATGCCGGTAAGTGCGGGCATGGTCGTCAGAACGGATACGAAAGCCGTGCGCGACGCACAGCGCATGATTGTTGAACTCCTCTGGGCGTCCGGCGATCACAACTGTCTCGTCTGCGAAAAGAACGGCAATTGCGAACTACAGGATCTCGTCTATTGGCTGGGCATCGAAAAGCCCCGCTTCCCTATCGAGTCTCCCGGTTATGAAATAGAAAAGACCAACTCCATGATTGTCAGGGACCTCAACAAGTGCGTCCTCTGCGGCCGCTGCGTGCGGGCCTGCAACGAAATACAGGTAAACGAGGTCCTCGATTTTTCCCTCCGCGGTTCCCGCGCCAAGGTGGGCCCTGCCTTTGACAGCGATTATATCGCTTCGGAATGTTACTTTTGCGGCGAGTGTGTCGACGCCTGCCCCGTGGGCGCCATCACCTTCGCCCAAGCCAGGTTCGGAGGTCGCCCCTGGGAACTGGAAAAGGTCCGGACGACCTGCACCTATTGCGGTGTGGGATGCCAGCTCGACCTTAACATCAACAAGGGAAAGATCGTCAAGGTCACGGGAAATCGCGATTACGGTCCACCCAATCAGGGCAGTCTCTGCATCAAGGGAAGATTCGCCATGGACTTTGTCCAGCACCCGGACCGCCTGCAGAGGCCTCTCATAAGAAAAAACGGCGAGCTTACCGAGGCGACCTGGGAGGAGGCATACGACCTCATCGCCCGGAATCTCTCGGCGATTAAAGAGGAGCACGGACCGGACAGCATAGCAGGGTTTGCCTCGGCCAGATGCACGAACGAGGAAAATTATCTCTTCCAGAAATTCATGCGCGCGGTGATCGGCACGAACAATGTGGATCACTGCGCCCGGCTCTGACACTCCGTCACCGTGGCCGGTCTGGCCGCAGCCTTCGGAAGTGGCGCCATGACGAATTCCATCGAGGAGATAGAACACACGGACCTCATTCTGGCCATCGGCACCAATACAACCGAAAACCACCCGGTCATCGGAGCAAAGGTAAAAAAGGCGGTACGCAGCCACGGCGCAAAGCTTATCGTCATCGATCCCCGCGACATCGCCTTGACCGGATACGCCGATATCTGGCTCCGCCAGCGGCCCGGGACCGATGTGGCGGTGCTTAACGGTCTCATGCAGATCATCATCAGCGAGGACCTTTACGATCGGGATTATGTGGCGGCCCGGACGGAAGGGTTTGCGGAACTGAAAAAAACGGTGGCGCGATACACACCCGAATATGTGGAGAAGATCTCCGGCGTCAAGGCGGAAGACCTCGGGAGGGCGGCTCGCATGTATGCCACGGCGGGAAAAGCGGCCATCCTCTACTGCATGGGGATGACCCAGCACGTCAGCGGCACCGACAACGTCAAATCCATTGCCAACCTGGCCATGCTATGCGGCAAGGTGGGGATCGAGGGCGGGGGCGTCAATCCCCTCCGCGGCCAGAACAATGTCCAGGGGGCCTGCGACATGGGGGCATTGCCGGACGTTTTTACCGCCTACCAGAAGGTAGCAGTCGCTGAACAACGGGAAAAATTCTCGCGGGCCTGGGGTGTCCCCTTGCCGGCGAAACCCGGTCTTACCGTTGTGGAAATGATGCACGGGGCGACAGAAGGAACCATAAGGGGCATGTATATCATGGGTGAAAACCCCATGCTCTCCGACCCCGACCTTTCGCATGTGGAATCGGCCCTCAGAAAACTCGATTTTCTCGTTGTCCAGGACATCTTCCTCACCGAGACGGCGAAGCTTGCCCACGTCGTTCTCCCCTCCGCCTGCTTCGCGGAGAAGGAGGGCACCTTCACAAACACGGAACGAAGGGTGCAGCGGGTGCGTAAGGCCGTTTCCGCGCCGGGCGAGGCGAGGGCCGATTGGGAAATTATCACCGGACTGGCAAACCGGTTCGGTTACCCGATGCAATATGCGGGACCGGCTCAGATCATGGAGGAAATCAACAGCCTCACCCCCAGTTACGGAGGCATTACCTGCTCAAGGATAGAAAAAGAAGGAATCCAGTGGCCATGTCCCAGCCCCGACCACCCGGGAACAAAATTTCTTCACGGGGATAAATTCACCCGGGGGTTGGGTCTGTTTCACGCGATCGATTACCGCGAGCCGGCCGAATTGCCGGACGACGAATATCCCTTGCTGCTCACGACGGGCCGCGTCCTGTATCACTACCACACGGGCACGATGACGCGTCTGGCCAAGGGGACATCGGAGAGGTGCCCGGAAAGCCTGGTGGAAATCAACCCGCAGGATGCAGACAGGATCGGCATCGAAAGCGGCAAGATGGTTGTTGTCAGCTCCCGGCGCGGCAGAGTAACGGCGAAAGCGGCAGTCACGTCGCGCTCACCGGAAGGCGTCGTTTTCATGAACTTTCATTTCCGGGAGGCGGCGGTGAACCTCCTTACCAACCCCGCTTTAGATCCGATAGCCAAGATACCCGAATACAAGGTTTGCGCCGTAAGGGTGGAGGCGGCTTAATCGGCTCCGGAAAAACGGCCAACACGAATTTAAGAGGAATATCACCGGGTGAAATATCACGGGGACGGCGGCGACGCGGCTCAACCGGCCGCGACCGCGCCCGACCACGGCGACAGCACGTCGGTGATCCCCTGGAATTCGCCGCCGGCGGTGTCGCGCAGCACCGCGCTGGGGCACGCGAAGTGGGTCGGGTACACGACGAGTTCGGTTTCATTGACGGGATAGTTCGCCGCGAGCGCTTTGCGGGTAGCCTCGGGCAGGCGCGGATCGACCCCGACCGTGTCGCCGCCGCTCGCATCGATCCGCGGCTGGTGGAACGCTTCTTCGAGCGACATGCCGTGATCGATCAGAAACGACGCGATCTGGAATACGGCCGGCATGATTTTGCGTCCGCCCGAGGCGCCGATCGCAAACCACGGCCGGTCGCCGCGGCGCACGATCACCGGGCACATGTTGGTGAGCGGGCGTTTGTCCGGCGCGAGGCTGTTGGTCGAGCCGGGCCGCGGATCGAACCACATGATGCCGTTGTTCATCAGGATCCCGGTCCGCGGCAACACCACCTTGGATCCGAATACCGACAGCAGCGTCTGCGTGACGGCCACCATGTTTCCGTCGCGGTCGGCGACATTGAAATGCGTGGTCGACGACGGGTCGCGCGCATCGCTGGTGTCCCCCATCGTTTGCAGCCGCTCGGCGTAAGCGTCGCGCAGCACCCTCGCATACGCGACGAAGGCGTCGGCGTGCGGTCCGCCGGCTTGAAATGTCATGCCGCCCAGTGCTCGAAGCGCATGCGCCAGGGTCGGGCCCGCGGTCAGCCCGCCGGCAAGCGCGATGCGCGCGCCGCGGTAATCGACCTCGAGCGGGGCGACGAGCCGCGCGGTGTAGCGGGCGAGATCCTCGGCGCCGATGATGCCGCCCACTGTCGCCATGTCCTGCAGCAGCGTGCGCGCAACCTCGCCCTCGTAGAAGTCGCGTCTGCCGCCGCTCGCGAGCTTGCGCAACGTGCCTGCGAGCCCTTTCAGCACCAGTCTTTCCAGCGGCGCCCCGGGCGCGGTGACCGGCGGCATACCATGCGGCAGCCAGACGTCGCGCGTTATCGCGTAACGCGACAGCTCGCGCGCCATGGTTGCGGTCTTGAGGGTCAGGAACCAGTCGACCGCGATGCCCTGCTCGGCGAGCGCAATCGCCGGCTGCAGCAATTCGGCGAACGGGCGCGTTCCGAAGCGCTCCAGCGCGAGCCCGAGTCCGTCGACTTGGCTGGGAACCGCGAACGACCTTGGCCCGTGCGCGTTGCGGTCATCCTTCACCCTTGGCCAGGGGAACAGATCGGTGGAGAACCCGCCGGCAAGCGGGTAATCGGCGGGGTCAAGCCCGCGGGGCGAAATCGGGCCGAAATCCACCACCTGCACGCGGTTTTCGCGCGCGAGGTAAATCAGCATGAACCCGACGCCGCCGAGACCGCAGTTCCAGGGCTCGACTGCCGCGAGAGCGAAGCCGGTGGCGACCGCCGCGTCGATGGCGTTGCCGCCGCCGGCGAGCACTTCGGCGCCGGCCGCAGCGGCGATGCGGTTCTGGCTGGCGACGACGCCGTGGCGCGAACGCGCCAGTGGCTTGCGCACGGTCCAGTTCTGCACGAGGTGTTCGGGGTTCATTTGACCTTCACCACGGCGCCCTTCTCCGCTGATTCCAGGACCGCTTCGAGGACCGCCACATTATGTATTTCGTCGCCGCCGGCGACCGCGAGCGGGCGTTTGTCCTCGATCGCCTCCGCGAAATTCTCGAGTTCGGCCCGCTCCGTGCTGATATGCGGGAAAGCGATGGTCTGCGGTTTCTGATGCGTGATCAGGTTTTGCGGGTCGATGAAACACACCCGCATCCCCCAGGTCGTCAGGTGCTCGACATCGCCGACCTCGGCCCACCCCTTGGAGCCGAAGACCTGCATGCGCCAGGTTTCGGCGGTGGCGATGAACGTCCCCAGATAGCCGGTCGCGCCGTTTCCGAAGTCGAACAGCATCGAGGTCGTGTCGTCGATGCCGTAATCGAGCGCGCGCCGGCAGCTTTGCGCAAATACCGTGTCGATCCGGCCGGAGAGATACAGCATCGCATCGACGACGTGCACGCCGCGGCCGGTCATGCCGCCGGCCGGGCCTTCCCCGCGATCGAGGCGCCAGTGGTCGGCGCCAAAGCGATACACGCTCGGGCCGCAGAAATTGCCCTCGATATGCAGCAGCTTGCCGAGCCGGCCGTCATCGAGCATGCGCCCGATCTCTTGCAGCGCGGGCTGGAACCGCCAGTTGTAACCGACCGCGAGCGTGACCTTGTGGTCGGCGCATGCCTTGACGCAGGTTTGGGCATCCCGCAGGGTCAGGGTCAGCGGTTTTTCGGTGAACACGTGTTTGCCGGCTTTGGCGGCGGCAACGATCGGTTCGACGCGCTGGGTGTGGGGCGTGGCGAGCACGATCGCGTCGATCGAGGGGTCGGCGAGCACCTTTTCGTACGTGTCGTATAGCGGAAACCCTTGTTTTTTTGCAAAGTCCGCCGCCTTGGCGACGGTGCGCGTCGCGCCGGCCACGATGCGGATCCGGTCGCTCTTGCCCTGGATGCTGTTGACGAGGTTCTGCCCCCAGCGGCCAAGACCGATGATGGCTGCGTTGATCACTTGCTTCCTTTTAAAACGCTTTTTTACGGGTCAGACTATAGGAGGGCCATTATTGCTTGTCAAGGGGATCTTTTCGAAGCGAACGTTGATTACCTCGTCAAAAGCCACAAAGGCCCTGAGTGTGGGGCGGCTTCGTAAAAAGTCCGCAGGCAAGGCGCGCGAATCCCGAGGAGTGAGGCGTACTTTGTTGTACGCCGCAGCGACGAGGGATGAAGCGCAACGCAGCATCCGGACTTTCTACGAAGCCGTCAACGGTTACATCCGGACGCCGTAGGTGAGCGAAGCCCGGTCCAGGGTGATCCGGAGGGACGCGTGGACCAGTTCGTTATGCTCGCGAACGAACGGGTGGTACTCCAATCGGGATTCTTCCAGCGTGACGCGCAGTCCCGCAAGTTTCGGGTAAAGCTTTTGCTTATCGGCGCCCATCCGGGCAAGGGTGACGATGATCCCCTCGAGGGCTTCGGCAAGGGGGAGGGTGACCGGGTAGAGGGCGGTTTGAGGGAGACGATCGTTCTCGTCGCCTATGGGCCGCAAGGCGGTCATCTGCTTCGCCCACCGGGAATAGAGCGAGGGATTGATCTTGAAGGCCGGGGACCAGAAGTAGAGAGGCTCGTTCGCGAAGGCGGGGGTCATGGCCTTCGGTAAGTTTGCCATCCGGATCAGGTCGGCATACGAGGCGAGGGCCAGCCCCTCGATCCGCGGCCTCATCCGCCAGAAAGGGATGTAAAGCGCGATCTCTCCGGCCCTTACGGGGGGTGTCATTGCGGTGAAAGGAATCTGACGGAACTCTTTATCCGCGCACGTCCAGGCCGTGTTGCAGTTCCGGCAGATCAGGACAAGTGAATCCTTCTCCCCCTCCATGTCCCAGCCGCAGCGGGGGCAGAGCGTCGCAACGAAGCGGACCTGTTCCCCCGCAGTCAGGGGCCCGTATTGCAGGCGTCCCATGTCGTCGTTGCTCCATCTGCAAACCGGCCTTCCGAGGACGGCGTCGTAGAGGGTCTCTCCCCGCAGGAGCAGCGGGGCATGGAGCAGACTCACCGTCTCTCCGATAAAATTCTGGTAAAAGACGCCGGTTGGGGCGGCGCCCAGGCCGGAAATCGCCCGCTCGACGGGCATATCCGGAGCGATGAAGCGCCCCCTCGTGTCCGGCAAGACGAAGCGGAGCTTAAAGACCTGCGGACGGAGACCGAGCGAAAAAGGCATCTCCGGGACGTTGACGGCCAGGGTGGTCGCATCGACGAAACGGTGGGTCACTTCCGAGGCGCTGACGGAAAACAGCGTGCCCCGCAGGCGCCAATAGGGGAGGTACAGGAGTTCTCCAACGGTGTGGGCGGGGGAAGGAGGGATCAGGTAACGGAAATGGTCTTCGGCGGCGAGATAAAGGCGGGCTCGGCAGAAGGGGCAGGCCAGGAGCCGGTCCGTCTCTTCCAGCGTCACCGGCGCCCCGCACTGGGGACAGCCGTATTCGATCTGCCAGGGAGATCCGTTCATCACCGTCGGGTTAGAAGAAATAGGTGGAGGAAATGAACAGGGTCCAATTCCTATATGCCATGTCGATGATTGCAGGATCGGCGGTGATGTTTGCCTTTCCGTCCCCTAAACTGTAACTGCCTCCGAGGCTGATCGAGGTTTTACCTGCGACGTAGCACAGGGCCAAACTCCCACCGTAACCGTCGACCTTTTCGCCATTCTCTCCCTTTACGCCCTTAATCTCCGGGGTGCTCGACCGGTTGCTGTATAGGCCGGCCCGTAATGCCAGGTCCTTGGTCATCCGGTATTCGGATCCCAAGGCGCCGTTTATCACCGCTTCGAAACTCCGTTTGCTTCCGAAGAGAGTGTAGTCCGTCGGCGTGTAGTATGTGATATCCGCCGTGATCAGCAGATCGGGGTTCAGATAATAGGCGGCCCCTAAACTGATCTTGTATGGGTAGTCCCTGGTATCGCTGGAGTTTGGGGGATTAAAGATGGTCGTTTTGTCGTTCGCATCCTTCTCGGTCATCTGCAGTCGTGATTCCGAACGAAGGGCAAAGACCCGTGAAACGGCGAAGCCGACCGAGAATTTGGAGGGCTGGCGCCAGATGAGACCGAGGATCGGTCGTACCCCCCATTCTTCCATATTCATGTATTGGTTGAACCAGTTGGTTTGGTCGTTACTGAGCCAGGCCATCTGGTTGCTGATATAATCCATATACCGGTAATGCACATACAGGGTGACGCCGACGGAAAGACGAGAGGCAACTTCGACTGCAAAGGAGGGACCGAAATTGTAGGTTTTGTCCTCCGTCTTGTGGTTGATCATGAATTTGGTCACACTCAGGCCGGGGGTCCCGGTGGGGATGTTGAATAGAGTGTCGTATTGGTTTTCCGTAATCTGATCGGGGATGGCGTAGGAGAGGCCCATTTTGATTTTCCCCCAGGTATGCAGCATTCCGAAGAAGTTTGGCACGATGCCGGAAGATTTCCTTGACCAGTCCTTGCCGCCGATCGCCCCTTTGTATTCCTTTGATGTCGAGGTATATCCGTTCACGCTCAGCGAAAGGCTGTTTTCCGAGGCATAAACGATTCCCGCCGGGTTATAGTACATGCCCGCCGGGTCGTCCGAGAGCGCTGTGTATGCTCCTGCCAGAGCGCCCGCCCTATCTCCCACCAGGATGTTGGTGTAATGGGAGTCGTCGCCAAAGCCAAGAACTGGAAACAAGAGAAACGCGATGAATGAAACCCCGGCCGCACATATGCGCTTCATGATCCTTCCTTTCTCTCATCCAAGAAGCAATCGAGCCGTTTAATCCAATTTTTCGCCGCACTGGTTGCAATGGATCGAGTTCGGCAGGTTCGCCGCGCCGCAGTGGGGGCATTTTTTTTCCTGCGGCTTCGCTTCGACCGATCGGCCGCACCGAACGCAGAATCTCGCGTTCGCAGGCAGGTTTTCCCCGCATTCGGCGCACTTCCGGAAGATCAGTATCTGCTGGCCGCACTGGGGACAAAATTTTGCCTCCCTCTGGATCGGTAGGCGGCAGCCTGGACATGAGTAAGCTTCCGCCGGCGCCGTCTTGGGTGATCCCTCGCGGAATGCCTCGGCGAACATCGCCGGCATCATGAATCCCATCCCCATCCCGAGGCCGGCCCCCGCTTCGCCTTGGGACTGGGAGGCGGCTTCCAGGGCCATCGCGGCCTTCATCTTCAGAAGTTTGTTCAGGTCGTCGAAGACGCCGAGCCGGCTCTTGTCGTCGATCGCTTTCTGCACTTCCGGGGGTGGCGTGATCGAGTTGATGTAGAGGTCAGCGAGACCCAGGCCGAATTGCGTAAAGTCGGACTGAATGAGGTTCTTCAGTTCCCCGGAGAGCTCATCATATTTTGCGGGGAGGTCGAAGATCGTGTCGATTTTTCCCCCCATGAAGTCGTTGAAACGGGAGACGATCACGCGGTTCAGATATTCGGAGATCGCTTCCGTTGTGAAAACGCCCTGTGTCCCGACGAGGCTGTTGATGAAGAGGATGGGTTGGATGATCCTGAGGTTGAAAACACCGAAGGCCCTCAGACGGATGAGACCGAGTTCGCGGTCCCGAAAGGCGACAGGGTCGCGCGTGCCCCAGGTGAGATTCGGGAAGACCTTCATGCTGGTGAAGTAGACCTCGGCGCGCAGCGGGCTCGTCATCCCCCAGGGGAGGCTGAGGACCTTCGTAAGGAGGGGGATGTTTGCCGTCTTGAGTGTATGCCGTCCCGGCCCGAAGGCGTCATAAGCCCCGCCGTTGTAAAAGAAAACGGCAGCCTGGCTTTCCCGGACGATCATCTGGGCGCCCCATTTGATCTCTCCCGAACCCTGCTCGGGAATCCGGTGGACCAACTCCTTTCCCGATTCGTCGAACCACTCGATGACTTCCAGAAAAACGACGTTGTTTGTGCCCATGGTTCACCCTCTTGAATTTTTTATTGCCTATCATCTTGCATACTTTTAACAATCCGTCAATCAACGAGTTGGGTAAGGGCATCCAATAGGGTTTGGCCGCCTGTTGCTATCCTCCCGTTTGCACTTTTGTCGTGGATATTGTAAAGGTGAATCCATGAAAGCGATGCCGAACGAATATGCGACCATCTACCAGGGATTGGCGCTGATCGCCGATCCCATCTACCGTTACGCCACCTTCACCGTTCCGGCGGCCGGCGGGGCGAGTGCGGGCGAGAAGACCGAAAAAGACCTCATCGATTCCCCCTGGCTCCAGCGCCTCCGCAGGATCTACCAGCTTCAGAGCG
>MICN01000093.1 GCA_001829875.1 Syntrophus sp. GWC2_56_31 | reverse complement strand
GTCTCATCCGCCACCTCCAACGGTGACTCTAACAAACCGGACAGATTACGTGCTATAAACCGGACATATCACGTGCTCCTGACACAAAAATTAGCCTCTTTGCGCACCCCGCTCTGGGGATAATAATATAGGTATCTGTCCCTATTTATTCCTTTGACTATTTTACGATCATGATGTAGATATGCATTGCAATTTCACACCACGATATGCAGAACGCAAATGACCAAGAATGATATCATAACCAGGCTGCTCCGGCAGCCGGAGCGATCCTTTTTCCTGTTTGGCCCCCGAGGAACAGGGAAGAGTACCTGGCTTCAACAAATGCTTCCGGATGCCTTCAGGCTCGATTTGCTCGATGCCTCTCTTTTTCTTGAGCTTTCGCGCGACCCTCATCGGCTTGAGGCATTGATCGGCGGGCGGGCGGCAGGCGCCTGGATCGTGCTCGATGAAATCCAAAAAGTCCCCCCCCTTCTGGACGAAGTTCATCGTCTCATGGGATTGCAAAAGTGGAACTTTGCTCTTTGCGGATCTTCAGCCCGCAAACTTCGCCGCGGAGGCGCCAATCTGCTCGCCGGCCGGGCGCTGACATTATCCATGGAAAGTTTCTCCGCCGCCGAGCTGGGCGATTCGTTCAACCTCGAATTCGCGCTGAATTGGGGTATGCTTCCCTTCGTATGGAACGACCCCCAATACGCCGCCGACATCCTTGCCGCTTATGTGAATACCTATCTCAAAGAAGAGTTGCAGGCCGAGGGTTTAATCCGCAATGTTCCGCCGTTTGTCCGTTTTCTCTCCGTCGCGGGCCAGATCAACGGTCAGATCGTCAATGTCCAGAATATTGCCCGCGATGCCGCAGTCGCCCGGAGTACGGTGGATAACTACTTTGGTGTTTTAACCGACACACTGGTGGGACATTTTCTTCCCGCATGGCGACCGGGTCTCAAGGTCCGGGAGGCAACACAGCCAAAATTCTACTGGTTCGACCCGGGGGTGGCCCGCGCTTCCGCCGGTTTGTTGCGCGATCCAACAGACCGGCTATGGCAGGGCGCAGCGCTCGAAACCATGATCTACCATGAGCTGCGCGTTTACAACGAAGTCAGCCGTAAACAACGTCTGCTGCACTACTACCGGACCCCGGCCGGTGTGGAGATCGATTTTGTTATTGAAACCGCTCACCGGCGACCGGACAGCCTCCCCCGGGTGATTGCCGTCGAAGTGAAACGGGCCGAGCGATGGGATCGCGCCTGGGAAAAACCTATGCGATCCCTTGCCGATAACGCCGGAGTGACTGTAGAACGTATGTTCGGCGTCTATTGCGGTTCGCGAAGTTACCAGTTCGACAACGTCTCAGTATTGCCTTTTGCCGACTTCATAAAGGCCCTCTTTGCCGGAGATGTCTTTTAGGAAAATAGGTATCTGTCCCTATTTCTTACAGCAGCCATTTCCAGACTGGCATGACGGCGATATGCCGACCCGGCGCAGCCGGGAGACTCTTTTCTTCATCATACGTTAGAATCAGGCCTTCGGAGAGGGAGAACTTCTCCATCGCCGCCAGCAGGCCCTGCAGTTCCCGCACCCTGCTGCCCGTCGTCAGAGTCCAGCAAACCTGGATGGCCTGCAAATTCACGCCCTCCGCATCCCGAACGATGAAGTCGCATTCCCGGCGGTTCTTGTAGTAATTAAACGTCTGCCGGCGGCGGTACAATTCAATGGCTACAACGTTTTCCAGTATCCGACCCTTGTTTTCCGAGAAATCATCCGTCAGGGCAATAAAGCCCGGATCCATGAGAAAGATCTTTTTGGGGTTCATAACCCGTTGCCGGGGGGAATAGGAAAACTTGTCGGCGCAGAGGACGAAAAAGGCTTCCTGGAGATAGGCGAGGTAATTCGCCAGAGTACGCTTGCTGCCCGGTTGGCGCCGGCTTTTCAGGCTTTTTTCGAAGGCAGACAGCGAGAACAGGGAAGAGAACTGATGCAGGCAGCAGGTCATCATCCCTTCCATCAGGGATTTGGCCCGAATGTTGTAGCGGTCGACGATATCGCGATAAAAGATGGTCTGATAGTAGTTTTGGAGCAACTGTCGTCTCTCCCCGGGGGAGTCCTTTTTCAGAACTTCCGGGAAGCCGCCGGTTTTCAGGTATGTATCGAAAGTCCTGAGCAGATCGCCTTTGGCCGCCGTGTAGAATGTCCGTTCCGTCCAGGAGATGCCGTTCCATCTTAGCGTTTCCTTAAAGGAAAAAGGAAGGATCAGATGGTCCCGGTAGCGGCCGCGGAGTTCTGTGGCAATGTCGGGCAGAAGAAGACGTGCGTTGCTGCCGGAGACTACGATGCGGTAACGGCCGCGGTTGTGGAGGCTGCGGATTACGCGGCTCCATTCCGGTATTTGGTGGATCTCATCAAAAAAGAGCCACACCGGGTCCTTTCCGGTGAGCTGTCGGAAGGTGGAAAAAAGTGTTTCCATATCCTCCGGCGCGAAATCGCGGAGCCGGTAATCCTCGAAATCCAGAAACAGGATATCGTCCTTGCCTGCGAAACCCTGCTCCATCAGGCCCGCGATCATCTGATACATGACAAAGGTTTTTCCCGCCCGGCGGGGTCCGACGATGGCCAGGATCTCCGACAGGTTGCGCAAGTCCGCGGGGACAGGGGCTGCATCCCTGGGGATGATGGTGGGGAGGGCGAATTCCTCCAGCCACTCGGAAATCATGTTCTTCAGTATAGTTTGATTCATGGCAAATGGTTATACCATATTGGGGTACTTAAGTAAACAATTATCTCACAATCTGTTTACCGCAAGTAAATACGCAAGGGAAATAGGGACTGATTCCTATTTTTTGCCCTTTAAAAATAGGTATCTGTCCCATTTTTCCCGGCCCCTCGAAGGATGAACGAAATAAATAGGTATCTGTCCCTATTTATTATATTATACCTGAACTGATATAAAAAGCGAGCAAGGATACTTCCCGTAGAATGGGGGTTAGATCTGGAATTTTACGATTCAGCATTTACTTCCCCTTCCTCGATGGGACTCCCTCCCTCCCTCTGTTTCTTCCCCTCCCCTGACGGGAAGGGATCGAGGGCAAGGTGAGACAAGCGGAGGGTGAGTAACTTTTAGAGGGTATCTGTTCTTATTTCCCGCGCCTTTACGCCCAGTGTATCTGCCGCCATGAGCAGGCGTTGATCTGATGTAACCAGTGTCAAGTCACCTGCGGATGCAATGGCCAGGTGAAGGGCGTCAAGCGTTCTCAGAGATGTGTTGAAAAGGCCGAACCATCCCCGGGCAATCCGCCAGTGTTGGGATTCCAGATGGATGATCGTAAACAGTCCACCATCCAGGTGAGACAAGTATTTCGACAAGATACGGTTACCATCCGCAGGACTGAGGTCTTCCATCCGCACTTTTTTCGCGACTGCGGAAAACAATTCCACTTCCGTCAGGTCGCTGACGGCAGGTTTGAGCTGCTCTTCCAGGAAGGATTGAACTTGTTCGCTCAAGGTCTCCGGGCAATAATAGGCTACCAGGACGCTCGTGTCGATGTAGTACATCAATGGCGTTCTTCTTCCCGCCCTCGAATGACCGTCGAGCTGAGGCTCTTTCCCTTCACCAAAATCGAATCCCTAAACCTGCGCAAGTCTGGAAGCCGCTTGCATGGATCACCGACGGCGACGAGTCGGGCGACCCTTTTCCCGCGCCGAATAATTACGACCTCTTCGCCCATCTCGGTTCTATTCAGGAGGGAACTGATCTTCGTCCGCGCTTCTTTGACGTTTACTTCCATGATTTCACTCCTTAAGAATTCATCTTTCCTGGAAGTGTACACCTTTACCATCCATATGTCCACCTGTATTTAATCACCGGAAGGATAAATAGGTATCTGTCCCTATTTCAGGAGAACTCCGTCCTGCAGGGCACGGGCGGTCATCGCTTCGGTGAAGCCGCTTCGGCTGAAGAGGATGAAACGGTCTCGCCGCACGCCGGCGCGCCAGGTCACGAGACCGGCCTTGCGAACGAGATCCTCATACACGTCGATCCCGACCTTATTTCGGCTCCACTTGCACTCCCCGAACCATGCGGTCCCACCCTCTTCGTCAAGGGCCACGATATCCGCCTCCTCGTTTCTGTCCCACCAGCGGCCGATGGCGGTAAAAGCCATGCGCCCCTCCTTCATCAACGAAAAACACTTCTCCCGGCAGACTTCTTCATAGGCGGCGGCGACGAACTGATCGAATGTCTCGGCGATCCACACCTCTATTTATACCTTTGGAGGAAGGCTGTGGCGGTCACGATGGGGATATTGCGGAAGCTGCCGAGAGTGAGAAGATCTTTGTCTCCGCTTATGATGAAATCGGCGCTTGCGGCCACGGCGCAGGACAGGAATGGATCATCCGCCGGATCCCGGCACACGCGGAGGATCTCTTCCCCGATCTCGACGATTTCGCAATAAGGCAGTACCTCGTCTTCGATGAGGGTGGCGATTTCCTGAACCGTTAGAGAAAATTTCGGATAGGAGAGGACCCTTCTGAACTCATCGAAGGTTTCGCGTGAAAAAAACGGAACGAATGCGCCCGTTTTCCAACCTTCGACGATCTGTCCCAGCTCTCCTGAAAAAAGCAGCGCAGAAATCAGAACATTCGTATCCAGAACGACCCGGATCACGTCTCTTTCTTTCTCGCCCAACGGATCGCATTGGTCACGTCGTCCGGCGTTATCCCGAGTTTCTCTATCTTCTTCCGGATCCTATCCAGGTTGTCGCCCAAGGGCTGCATTCTGACGGGCGCCAGGAGGATACGGCCATCTGCCACGGCGACATCAAAATATTCGATCCCTTGGAACTCTTTAACAATGGCCCGTGGCAGCGTAAGCTGATTTTTTGTGGTGAGCTTGGCAAGCATTCCTTACCTCCTTACAGTAAGGATACATTACATTCGGACATCCGTCAAGAAAAACACGCAAAATTTTTTATCCTTGACAGGGCAATAGATTTAGATTAGATTTTACAAAATGTTTAATTGTTTAATTATGGAGGTTGTATGGCAACGGTTATGAAGATCAGCCCGCAGGGACAGATTCGCATCCCCAGGAAATTCATGGCAATCCTTGGCTTGGAAGCGGGTGACTACATCGAGGCGCTGCTGGAAGAAGATCATATTGCCTTGAAGCCGAGAAAACTCATCGATCCTTCTCAGGGTTGGTACTGGACGAAGGAATGGCAGGAGGCGGAAAAAGAGGTGGATGACGAGGTCGAAAGGGACGGGGTGTCTCCAACGTTCCAGACGGCAGAAGAAGGCATGGAATGGTTGAAAAAATAACCGGTTATGAATTCAGTAGCCGATTCCGGAAGGACTACCGCGCCCTGTCGAAAGACATCCAGGAAACCTTCGAGATAAAACTCCCCCTTTTTCTCGGCAATCCCCGTCACCCTTCCCTCCGGGTCAAAAGACTCATCGGGACCGCCGATCGATGGGAAGGTTCCGTGACCATGAGCTACCGCTTCACTTTCCAGTTTGCTGAGGGAAAGGTTCTCTTCCGCCGGATCGGCGCCCATGACATTCTAAGAATGGAAGGCTGAATAAAAATAGGGTATCTGTCCCTCGTATATTCATGCTACAGCCAGCATCAGATGCCCAACTGGCTTCGCTGCAGGCTTAACCTTGATCTCAATGTCGTAGCCTAACCGGTTCAAGCAATCCATCAATTTGCGCTCAGATACGTTGGAAAAATCACCACGGAGAAGGCCCGATAGTTTGGGTTGAGGCAACCCCATTCGGCGCCCAGCTTCCTCTTGCGACAAGCCAAGATTGCGCACAGCCTTGGTGATTTCAATCACGAGACCAGACTTGATTTTCAGTTTATCCGCGTCAGTCAAGTCAACGTCGGCAAAGACATTGCCGGAACTCATCTCAACTTCGACGCCATAAATCATTCGCTTATTCATCCCGCATCTCCAAGACACCCGCACCCCCAAAGCCTTTAAGAGCTTTGGCCGCGTCGTGCTGCTCTCCGTGCTGGGGATAAATAGGGACAGATACCTATTTCTCCGAAGGAAAATAGGTATCTGTCCTTGTTTATTCTATTTATTTCCCATCGAATATGATCTCCATTACCGCTTCCAGGGAGGTTTCAGAAGATGGTTCTAAATTTTCTCTTTCACCGACGTGTTTATGATCGGGGAAGTTAGCCAAACGAGTATGATGGGGGGCATTATCCCAACCTATCTTCAGTTCGTTGTTGGAAGTAAGCCAATAGTAATTGTAACGCTTGAGCGTTTTTTCACTCCATTGTTCGGTGACCCGCAAGTTTGTACCATCTTTCAAATATAGGATAAGCCGCAGAGACTCACCATCAAGTTCAAGCGGTACCATGCCTTATATTTTCTCGCCAAATGCCGCCTCTATCTCCAGTATCCTCTCAATGGCCTGCATAGGAAAGTTCTCTCCAAAAGAGCCCTTGCTGGGCTATCTCATCCAGAGAGGCAATATCCTTCTTAACTTTGTCTGAAACATCAGCCCAATGATGCCACATGATATAATCCTCGTGAATCTCGCAGTCGGCATTGTCGGGAAGTCCTTCTGCATCCATTTGAACCATGGTGACCTTGTACTTCTCCTCATAGTGCCTCACTTTGCTCTCAGCAAGAAAAAGCTGCTTCTTCAGGTTGGACAACCTTATGGCCGTTCCGTGACTGATGATGGTTTCTCTCTCTTCACGAGGAAGTGATAAAAAAACCTTTTCTCTCTGCGTTTTACTGTCCCTTTTCATTTCTCTCTACCTCCCGCAGTAAGTTCATGGGCAAGTCGAGTAGATCAGTTTCTTCCGACGCTGCAGGTCGATGTTTGTGTTCTCCGTTTCTGCCTGGTTTCCCGGCAGTGCCACATTATCTCAACCATA
>MICN01000092.1 GCA_001829875.1 Syntrophus sp. GWC2_56_31 | reverse complement strand
GGAGTCGAATGGGGAAATTGCGTGTGGGTGTGATTTTGGGGGGCATGTCCTCGGAGCGAGAGGTATCGCTCAACAGCGGCCGGAACGTTTTCGACAATCTCGACCGGGAGCTGTACGATCCTCGCGCGATCTTCATGGACGACCGGGGACGTTTCTGGGTGATCCCCTGGCAGCTTATTTCCCAGAATACGACGAAAGACATCACCGAGCGGCTCGACCGCGAGGCGCGTCGGATCTCCTACGAAGCTCTCAGGGAAGAGATCGACTTCGCCTTCATCTCCCTTCACGGAAAATTCGGCGAGGACGGCTGCCTGCAGGGACTCCTGGAACTCCTCGGGCTTCCCTACACGGGACCGGGCGTCCTTGCCTCGGCCCTCGGCATGGACAAGCACATCCAGCAGCGGATCCTCCAGGCGGCGGGAATCGGCGTTCCCGAAAGCGCCCTCGTTCGGGAAGAGGCGTGGCAAACCGACCGGGAGGGGGTAACGAAGGCGCTCCTGAGCCGGTTCAGGCCTCCGCTCTTCACAAAACCTTCGCGCGAGGGATCCAGCATCGGGGTCACGCTCGTCCGGGACGAAGAATCCCTCGCCGGTGGCATCGAAAAGGCCCTGACATGGGACCGGACCGTCCTCGTCGAGGAGTTTCTCGAGGGGACCGAATTCTCCTCCATCATTCTTGAAGAGGACGGGGAGCCGCAAGCCCTGGAGCTTACGGAGATCATCCCCCAAAGCGAATACTTCACATACGACGACAAGTACATGCCCGGCCGCTGCCGCAAGTTCACACCGCCCAAAAACATCGCGCCGGAAATCGCGGAAGCGATCAAAGCGGAGGCGGTCCGCGCCTTTAAAGCCCTGGGTTTCAGGTCCTACGGCCGGATCGACGGCTTCTATCTGAACGACGGCCGGATCCTCATCACGGATCCCAACTCCGCTTCGGGAATGGCACCCTCCTCGTTCTTCTTCGAGCAGGCGGCCTGCGCGGGGATGCTCCCCACGATGATCATCGGCCGGCTGATCGAAAACGCCCTTGTCATCCACAGCGAAAAGAACGGACCGCTGTAATCGATGTTTCATCTGCAATCTTAGATCATGAGGCAACCATGCGTATGGGTCATTGGCGGAGAGTCGTGTTATTCACCCTGATTGTCTTGTTGCCAAAAACCGCCGCCTGCGCGGAAAAACCCCTCTGGGAGTTGGGCGCGGGATTGGCGTTTATGCAGATGCCCGATTACCGCGGTTCTGATCAAAACAGGCTGTATGTACTGCCCTATCCTTACTTCATCTACCGGGGCGATGTCCTGAAAGTCGATCGGGAACGTATCTCCGGACGACTGTTTAAGACGGATCGCCTTGTTTTGGATTTCAGCTTTTTTGGTCAGGCGCCCGTCAAGAGCTCGGATAATGATGCCCGGCGAGGCATGCGGGATCTGGATCCGACTTTCGAAGCCGGTCCTTCGCTGAATATAACGCTCCTGGATGACCGCCAGGCGGATTATAAACTGAATCTCACCCTGCCGATCCGCGCCGGTTTCTCCACCGATTTTTACTCGCTGCGCCACGAAGGCTGGATATTCAGCCCGCGATTGGTTTTCGAAAAAAACGATTTCATTCCCGGGACCGGCGTCAATCTGGGAATTTCTCTCGGACCGATCTTTGCGGACAGTGTGTACAACGGGTATTACTATTCGGTCGATCCCATTTATGCGACGGATTCGCGTCCCGCCTATTCGGCAAGCGGCGGATACAGCGGTTCAGCGCTTACGCTCGGCATGAATAAAACGTATAAGCAACTGGTATTCAACGTTTTTGTCAGCATTGACTTTCTCCATGGCGCCGTTATAGAAGACAGCCCCCTGGTAAAAACCAGGACTTCCATCTTGAGCGGCTTCACGATATCGTGGATTTTCCGGGAATCGGCAACCCGTGTGACGACGGACAGATAAGGAGGAGAAAAAATGAAGCCGACTATTTTTGTGACTCAACCCATCGAGGAATCTGCCCTGAGAAAATTGCTGACCCATCTGGAGGTTGAGGTGCATCCGGACGTGATTCAGACGATTACCAAGGAATCGCTTCTCGCGGGGGTTTCCGGGAAGGACTATCTGTTGTGCCGTCTCGGGGATCAGATCGATGCCGATGTCATCAACGCGAATCCAAAGCTGAAACTGATCGCCACCATGGCGGGCAGCGCCGCCGGGATCGATATGAAGGCAGCCACGGCATACGGAATCCCGGTGATCGGCCGATACGTGGACCCGAAGCTTCCGGGAGGCGGCGTCACCTACGAGACAGCGGACCTGACGTGGGCGCTTTTGATGGCGGTGGCCAGGCGGATCCTCGAGGGGGACAGGCTGACCCGCGCGGGTGTCTTTCCCGGGCCGCATTCCATGTATATTCTGGGCTCGCAGGTCCACGGCAAGAATATCGGGATCGTCGGGATGGGAAAGATCGGCAGGGCGATCGCGAAGCGGGCCCGCGGGTTCGACATGAGCATCAACTATTACTCGACCCACCGCCACCCCGATGTCGAGCAGGAATTCAACGCCGCCTACCTCCCCTTCGAAGAGCTTCTGCAAACCGCCGATTTCGTCTGCATGTGTCCCTGGTACACACCCGAAACGACGTTTCATATGATCGGTGAAAAACAGCTTGCGATGATGAAACCGACGGCGTTTCTGATCAATACATCGCGCGGTCCGGTGGTGGATCTCCAGGCGCTGATCGACGCCCTTGTCTTAAAAAAGATTGCCGGCGCCGCACTGGATGTGTACGAGGGCGAACCTCACCCCGTCTTCCCCCAGGCGCTTCTCGACATGCCGAACGTCGTCCTGACGCCCCACATGGGGAGCGCCGTGGCGGAAAAACGGGAACGCATGTCCAACGAGATCGTCGACGAGGTTATCGCCTTCATGCAGGGGAAAAGACCGTCGCTCATCTTTAACCCGGAGATGCTCGGGGGAAAATAAAAGGCCGTCGTTTCACACGGCGGTCAGGAGGATATAGGCCATCGAGAAGCGGCCGCTTTCGGGGATGAAGCAGAGAAGCTTCTCTCCCGCCTTCAGCTTTCCGGAACGAAACAGTTCCTCGAGGATGACGTATATGGAAGCCGATCCGGTGTTCCCCTTGTACGCCAAGTTGGTAAACCACTTCTCGTAAGGAATGGCGAACCCAATGTCCTGCATGGCTTTGAAAACCTTCTCTCTGAAGAAGTATGAGGAATAGTGGGGAAGAAACCAATCCACCTCGTCGGCTTTGAGGTTTCGCTTCTTGATGGTCCGTACCAGGGCCAGGTCGATCGCGACCTTGACGATTTCCTCGTTTAGAATGCCTGTATCCTGCTTCAGGGCAAAAAAGTTCTTATCGAGAGCCTCCCTGGGGGAGTCGAGCTGGCGCCAGCCCGTAACCGACCCGTCATCGTTCTTTACGGCCCCCATATACATGCACACATCATACTGACCGGCGTACGAGACGTGGTCGATCCAGTCCACCCTCAACGATAACCGGTCCGGGTTTTTTTCCGACGACATAAATACCGCCCCGGCAGCGTCGGAAAGCATCCAGCGAAGGAACTCCGATTCGAAAGGCAGAACGTGATGCCTCTTGACATCCCCATCACCCGGCAAATGTTCGAAGAATTTCGATTGGATGAGCGAAGACGCCCGTTCGGATCCCGTCGCGACGGCATTTTCGCTGAAGCCCAGGGCCACATTCATGAAGGCATATTTGAAGGCGGTCATTCCGCAAAGGCAGATCCCCGCGGTGGAAACGACTTCACAGGGGAGCGAACCCAGTTCACCATGGACCATCAGACCGTGTCCGGGGGCGATGACATCCGCCGATGTCGTTCCGCAGCACAGGCACTGGATATCATCTGTGGTAAAACCGTCATAAGGTTTCAATCCCCTGATAGCCTCTGCGGTCATCTGTGTATTGGTATGAGTCAACCGGCCTGTCGCCGGATCGATCGCGTAGTATCGCTTCTCGATCTTGTTGTTGTCGAGGACCCTGTTCTTGACCCGTGACGGAAGGCCATGGATCCTGCCGATAATATCCTGTATATGATCGTTGTCGACCGGTTCATTTGGTAAAAACACCGAAATGTCATTGATATAAACAGTCATGCCCCATCCTTTGTCGTTGTTGTTGCTGCCCGTCCCTGAAGCCGGTTCACCAGCCCCGAAAACGTCTCATAAAATACCTTTTCGGGAAGGGTGGTGGGAACGACCGCATTGGTAAAGGTGTAATAATCCAAATCACGAATGACGATCCTGTCCTTCATCGCCTCATAGAGCGGTGTGCCGGGAATGGGCGTCAGTACCGACAGCACGGGAACCTGAATACCGTTTGCCGCAATGAAACTTTCCAGTTCGGCGAAATCATCCTCCGTATAATCGGGAGGAACGATGAAATCCCCCACAATGAGCATGTTCAGCTCATGGAGAAGCTCGATGGAGCGGGGAATCACCCGGGCTTTGTACTTCTTGTTATACCCTTCTATTCTCCGATCCTGAATATCCTCAAATCCGACCACAACGGCATGAAGACCTGCTTCTTTCCATTCTTTGAGCAAATCATAATGCCGGACAATCGTATCCGCCCGGACATCGGCGATAAATCGCTTCCGGATGCCCAGTTCTTTGATCTTCCTGCAGAGATTCTCTGACGCGGCGGGATTGCCGAAGGTGTTGGCGTCTACCATACGGATGAACGGGATAGTGTCTAAAAGAGTGATATCCCTGATAACAGAATCGGTTGAGTGGACGAGATATCTTTCCCTCGTCGTGCCGGGGATGGTACAGAAAGAGCAGACGTGCGTGCACCCGTGAGCGGTAATCACAAACCCGATCTTCATCCCCAGTTTTTCCAGAACATAGTGCTCCCTGTACCTCTCCACAAGGTCATAGCGGGGCGGGCAATGGTCCATCAGATCATCCGGCCCGTAGTCCCTGGACAGGTAGGAAAGGGAAGACCCCGTCGAGGTTTTCGCTATGCCGGGAATCGCCGATTTACGATCCCCCTTTTGAAGGTGGCCTATCAGCTCGCTGAAGCTTTTCTTCCCGACGCCGATGACGATGTAGTCGATCTCGCTTCGATTGAAATAAGACGGGTCGCAGGTGGCATGATTTCCCCCGACCACCATGAGGCAATCGATTTGCCCCCTGATTTCCCTGGCATATCTCAACACGGTGTTCGCCTCGCAGGTGACCGCCGTGAAACCGATCACCTGGGGACGAAAATCTGTGACCGTATCCCACAGTGCGTCTTCCTGTTCGCATTTCATATCGAGGATCATCACGTCATGCCCGGACAAGGCCCCGGCAATGACCTCGAGGCTGAAGGGTTCTCCCTTGAATATCTGCTTGATGGATGTGACCCCGTATGCCTCTTCCGGAATGCTCTTTCCGGAATTGGGCGGATTGACAAGAAGGATGTTCATGATGAGATAAACCTTGAATAATGATACATTTATGCTAAAGATACACCGGTTTTGCTTGCTATCAGAGATGTGTCCCCGTGTCAATGACAATGAAGAGACGACGATGAAGACATCCGAAGTTCCCCAAGACGATATAAGGACTTTACAGGGAGCGAAGAAGGCCCTGTATGCCGTCGACGACCAGGGCAATTATACCCGGTCCACCACGAGCGGTTGGGATGTGGAAGAGGTTGTTCTGACCCAGGTGATCGACGACTTCGAGGAAAAGGCCGGGGCGGCGGCACTCCGAGTGAGAAAAAACGAAACCTCGCCGATCGAATACTTCATGTACAAGAAGTGGATGGATCCTCTGACCCTGGCCCAGGTGATGGGTCTTTACCGCTGGCAGGTCAAGCGGCATTTTAAACCCCGCGTCTTTAAAAGGCTCGACGATAGGACGCTCGGCGAGTATGCCCGGATCTTCGGGGTCTCCATTGGCGCTTTGAAGAATTTCCCCGAGGAGGATTAGATGGCGCGATTAAGGCCGTTGGAACACAGGCAATACGCCCACTGCGAAAGCGGGGTGGTCACCGCGCTCCTGAGGAGCCATGGTCTCGACCTGTCGGAACCCATGGTATTCGGGATCACAGGCGGCCTTACCTTCGCCTATATTCCCTTTATCAGGATCACCAATATGCCCCTCATAGGGTACCGGAT
>MICN01000091.1 GCA_001829875.1 Syntrophus sp. GWC2_56_31 | reverse complement strand
ACCAGAGGCCGTGGGTTCAAGTCCCACATCGCCTACCATAGTAAATAAGGAAAGGAGTGGAGGAGATGGTAGAGTGGGAAGAGCTCTCAAAGTTGATCAAGACACGGCGTTCGATCCGCAAATTCCAGGACAAGCCGGTCCCGGAGGACCTTTTGGTAAAAGCCCTTGAACTGGCGACCTGGGCGCCGAATGGGGGAAATCAGCAAGCCTGGAGGTTTATCATTGTGAGCAATGGGAAGCTGATCCAGAAAATGGGCGACGCTGTGAATGCCAAGACCGAACTCATGGCCTCCTGGCCCGAAGCCGAGCAGTTCGGTGAGCACGTGGCAAGATGGCGGAAAACTTCGGATTTTTTCCGGGGCGCGCCGGTTTGCATCGCGGTTCTCATGGGAAGATATTCCAGCGTTGCCGACCAGATATTAAGGGCGCGGGGAGAGAATGATGCCATTGCCCGAGAGATACGTTCCTCCCGGGAAATCGGAAAATCAAGCCTGCAGAGTGCCGCCGCGGCCATCACATACCTCTGCCTCCTCCTGCATTACCTCGGGCTGGGAAACACATGGATGGGCGGTCCCCTGCAGGCGAAGAAGGAGATCGAAGCGCTCCTGACAGTGCCCCCCGAGTGGGATTTGGTGGGCCTGATCCCCGTGGGGTACGCTGCGGAAGCGCCGGAGACGCGTCCGCGAAAACCCATCCAGGATGTGATTCGCTTCATACGATGATTTCCAAATTGATCTTGCTTTAATCCGCATTATCCCCTATAAGAGTTCCAAGAATAGAAGGCAAAACCATTTTATGAAGGACTCCTTGCCCGGTCCTTGAGGCCGGGCTATAGAGCCGAGAGGAGGTAGTTGCTTGAGAAGGTATGAAACCATTTTGATTACCCATGTCGATCTTTCCGAGGACGAATTGAGCAGCCTCATCACCCGTTACGGAGATATCGTAACCGGGCAGAAAGGCATCCTGGTCAAGGTCGAGAAGTGGGGGAAGCGAAGACTCACGTATCTGATAAAGAAACAGGCGAGAGGGTTCTACATCCTGATTGACTACGCGGGGGTCGGCGCCGTGGTCGATGAGTTGGAGAGGAACCTGAAAATCGACGACAAGATCTTGAAGTTCATGACCGTCCTGAAGGCCGACAAGGTAGATCCCGAAGCCCTGGAAAAAGAGATCAGTGACGCCGCAAGCAAAAACGAAAAGAAGGAAGCGCCGGTTCCTGCACCCGAGACGACCCCCCCCGCTGCCGTAGAACAAACGGACGCAGCCGGTGAGGCAGAAACCAACCTGCCGGCTCGGGAAGAAACCATTACACAGGGGGAAAAAGAGACATGATAACGACAACCGCACCCAGGGGTCCCAAAGGACCAAGGCCGCAGAAAAAGTTTTTCCATCGGAGGAAATTCTGCCGGTTCTGTACGGACTCGAATATAAAGATCGAATATAAAGATCCGCAGACACTCCGGGAGTTTACAACGGAGAGAGGCAAGATCATGCCGCGGCGAATCACGGGAAACTGTGCCAAACATCAGCGGGAATTGACCGTGGCCATCAAAAGGGCTCGGACGATCGCATTATTGCCGTTTGTCGTGTCCGAAGGATAACGGTTCGGAACTTGGAAAGAGAAAAGAGGCTTTTTTTCAACAACGGCATGATCTGGGGGATTGCGGTCCTCACGCTGACCCTGCTTGTTGTGGCGCTTATCCCTTTTGTTGGTCCGATCGCGGTCATTATGACCCCCCTGCCGATCCTCTATTACTGCTTCCGTCTTGGCAGTATGCAGGGATTGGCAGCGCTGGTCGTCGCATTTCTTCTTGTTTCCGGCATCCTCTATCTGTTGGGCCGCCCTGCACACATTTCGGCTTTTATCATCATCGGGATTACCGGCGTTATGCTCTCTGAAATTTTGAAAAGGCGCTATTCAGTAGAAAAGACATTCGCAATCGCCTCGCCGATGTTGTTTTTCTGTGGGGTCGGTTTCGTGCTCTACCATGCCTTGCAGGCCGGTGTTGCTCCGTGGCGGATGGTGGAGATGACTATCGAAGCGACAATCAAAAACAATCTCACGTTATACGCGCAGATGAACATTCCCGAGGATCAGTTGTCCATGATCCGGGAAAATATAGCGGAGATCACACGAATGTTCACCGACATCTTTCCCGGTCTGACACTGTGCGGCGCGATACTTACCGTCTGGCTGAACGTGCTTGCGGGACGCTCGCTCCTCAGAAGAGGTATCGGGGGATTTCCCGATTTTGGCGATCTGACTCTATGGAAAGCGCCGGAAAAGCTTGTATGGCTGCTTATCGTCTCGGGGGTGATGACGCTTGCTCCCATACAGGTTCTGGATATGATCGGAATCAACGTCCTGATCGTCTGCTGCCTGATCTACCTCTTCCAGGGGCTGGCCATCGCCGCTTTCTTCTTCAAACAGAAACAGGTCCCAGTCGTTTTCAGAGGGCTTTTCTATATGCTTATCACGGTACAGCAATATATGGTCATTTTTATCATCGCCGTCGGTCTCTCCGATCTTTGGATCGATTTCCGAAAACGAATGACAGGAATAAAAGATGCGCCTGTATAAAACATCACATGCGGTTTCACTTGAATACGCCATCCATCAAGGAGGAATGATATGAAGGTCATTTTGAAACAATACGTGGAATCTCTCGGCAAGGCGGGAGATACGGTCAAGGTTGCGGACGGTTACGGGCGGAATTTTCTGATCCCCAAAGGACTGGCCAGCGAAGCGAACACCCGGAATCTGAAGATATTTGAACACGAGAAGCAGCGAATCCTGCATCAGGCGGAAAAGATTCATAAACAGGCCGAAGAGACGGCGACGAAACTAGGTAGTATCACCTGCACGATCGCCCGCCGAGTCGGAGAGCAGGAGAAGCTCTTTGGGTCGGTGGGTGTCAAGGATATCGAAGAGGCTCTCATCGCCCAGGGAATAGAGATCGACAAGCGGAACATCCTCCTGGAAGAACCGATCAAGGCGCTCGGCGAATTTCCTGTCCGGATCAAACTCAGCGCCGGTGTGACCGCCGAGATAAAGGTCTCTATCGTAGCCGAGTCCTGAAAATTGACGCATGAGGGCATAAACCATGAAGGACATCGATGCCTCTCTGCATAAGGTGCCTCCTCAAAACCTCGAAGCGGAACAATCCGTTTTAGGCGGCATCCTGTTGGATAATCTCTCACTTAACACGGTTCTGGAGCTCCTGGAGACGGACGACTTTTACAGCGAGGCCCATAGGAAGATCTTTTCCGCCATTATCGAGCTTTCGAACCGGAACGAACCTTGCGACCTGATCACCCTGAGCAATATCCTAAAGAACCAGAAACGGATAGAAAAAGTCGGGGGAACGGCCTATCTCGCCTCGCTCGTGGACAACGTCCCCTCGGCGGTCAACATCGCCTATTATGCCAAGATCATCAAGGAGAAGAGCATCCTGCGCCGTCTCATCGGCACGGCTACCGAGATCCTCAACAAGAGCTACGATTCCGGCAAGGACATCGACAGCGTCCTGGACGAGGCGGAACATGCCATCTTTGAGATTTCCGAAAACAAGATCCGGCCATCCTTCCACCCGATGCGGGAGATTATCAAAGACAGCTTTAAAACGATCGAACGGTTATATGCGAAAAAGGAACTGGTTACCGGAGTGGCGACCGGGTTCGACAAGATCGATGACCTCACCTCGGGGCTCCAAAACTCCGATCTGATCATCATTGCCGGCCGGCCGAGCATGGGTAAGACCGCGTTTGCCCTGAACATCGCGCAGTTTGCCGCCCTGGAGATGGGCGTCCCCGTAGCGATTTTTTCGCTCGAAATGGCCAAGGAGCAGTTGGCGACCCGCATGCTGGCCTCGGAGGCCCGCGTGGACTCGCAACGTCTCCGCAAAGGATTCCTCGGCGAAACGGATTGGCCGAAACTCACCACTGCAGCGGGGCGCCTCTCCGAAGCGCCGATCTATATCGACGACACACCGGCAATCACCGTCATCGAGACGAAGGCCAAATCCCGCCGTCTCAAGGCCGAGGTCGGCCTCGGCCTGATCATCCTCGATTACCTCCAACTGATGCGGGGCAGCGCCTTCAAGGATTCGCGGGAGCAAGAGATTTCGGAAATCAGCCGCTCCCTGAAGGCCTTGGCAAAAGAGCTCTCCGTTCCGGTGATCGCCCTATCCCAGCTCAACCGGAAAGTGGAGGACAGGACCAACCGCCGTCCGCAAATGGCCGATCTCCGGGAATCCGGGGCCATCGAACAGGATGCGGATCTGATTGCCTTTATCTACCGGGACGAGGTCTACAACCGGTCCGACGATAATCCTGAAAAAGGGACTGCCGAGATCATCATCGGCAAGCAGAGAAACGGACCGACAGGCATCGTCAAGCTGGCCTTCCAGGAAAAATACACCCGTTTTGAAAACCTCGCCCGCGGGGAAGATATGCCTTAGGCCTCGATCAGTTTGATCTCTCCGCCCAGAGAGGGTATGGCGAGTCCCAGTTTCCGGAGGGCCTGTTTTTCGATCTGCCTGGCCCGTTCCCTGGTGATGTGGTAGCGGTCGCCGATCGCCTGGAGGGTGAGAGGGTTGTCCGCCATCACGCGGTTCCGGATAATGAAGCTCTCCTTCTCGTTGAGTTTGGCAAGCGCTCCGGCAATGTTGTGCTGGACAAGCGCCATTTCTTCTTTCCTGATCAGCGCCGTCTCCTGATCCTCCCCTTCATACATCAGGTAATCCATGTGCGTCGCTTCTCCGTCATCGATCACATGGGCGTCGAGCGAGAGATCGCGGCCGCTCATCCGGATGTCCATCTCCTCGATCTCCTCCGGGCGGACCCCAAGAGTCGCGGCGATTTCCGCAAATTCCGGCCGCTTTTCGGAGAGGCTCTCCAGCTTCTTCCGAGCCTGGCTGAGTTTGAAGAATAACTTGCGCTGGGCCTGCGTTGTGCCGATTTTGACCAGGCTCCAGGACTTGATGATATAATTCTGAATATACGCCCTGATCCACCAGACGGCATAGGAAATGAGACGATATCCCTTGTAGGGATCAAACTTCTTTACGGCGTGCATGAGGCCGATGTTGCCCTCCTGGACAAGATCGGCGAGCTTCAGTCCGTAATTCCGATATTCATGGGCGATCTTCACGACAAAACGCAGGTTCGAGACGACCAGCTTCTCCGCCGCTTCCATGTCGTTGTTCTTGGCAAGCTGCACGGCAAGGCGAAACTCCTCCTCCGCCGCCAGAATGGGAAAACGGTTGATCTCCGTCATATAGAGATCGAGCGTCCCTGTAACGGCCGGTACTTCCAATAATCCAACCTCCATTTGCTCACGGTTACTCGTTTATTTATACAATGGTTACATCCGAACGTCAATCTCTTTCCCTGCCGGCTTGTCTTGACATCCTTTTCTCCGGTGTTTAACTTACACCCGAAACAACGGTTATGACGCAAGACGAAGGAGGTCTCGATGAGATTCGATAAATTTACTTTGAAGGTTCAGGAAGCCATTCAGGAGGCGCAGGCCCTGGCCGGCCAGCAAGGACATCAGGCCCTCGATGTGGAACATCTCTTCCTCGCGCTTTTGAAGCAACCCGAAGGCATCGTTTCCGAAATTATCAAAAAGCTCGGCGCAGATCCCCGCCGCATCGAGGGAGAAGTGCGTAAGGCTCTTGAAAGGCTGCCAAAGGTCGAAGGTGTGGCCGGCGGACAGACCTATATGACCCCGGGCCTGAACAGACTCCTCGATGCTGCCTTGAGCGAGGCGGCGCGGCTCACGGATGAATATGTCAGTGCGGAACACGTTCTCATTGCAATGACCGAAGAAAAAGCAGGTTTCGTTGCAAGGATACTCGGCGCCAACGGCATCACGAAGGATGCGATCTTCAAAGTCCTCGTGGAGATCAGGGGGAATCAGCGGATCACCGATCCCAATCCGGAGGAAAAATATCAGGCGTTGACACGGTACGCCAGAGACTTCAACGAGCTGGCAAAAAAAGGCTCGTTCGATCCCGTCATCGGCCGCGACGAGGAGATCCGGAGGATCATGCAGGTCCTCTCCCGACGGACGAAGAACAACCCCGTGCTGATCGGGGAACCCGGCGTCGGCAAGACGGCGATCGTGGAAGGACTCGCGCAGCGGATCGTCAACGGCGACGTGCCGGAAAGCCTGAAAGACAAGCGGGTGATCGGTCTCGATATCGGCGCCCTCATCGCCGGTGCGAAGTACCGCGGGGAATTCGAGGAACGACTGAAGGCCGTCTTGAAGGAGGTCACCGCCTCACAGGGGGAAATCATCCTTTTCATCGACGAGATCCACACCGTCGTGGGGGCCGGGGCGGCGGAAGGCGCCATGGATGCCTCGAACATGCTGAAGCCCGCCCTGGCGAGGGGAGAGCTGCGCTGTGTGGGCGCCACGACCCTGAACGAATACCGGAAGCATATCGAGAAGGACCCGGCGCTCGAACGGCGATTCCAGCCGATCATGGTCAGGGAGCCCTCCGTGGAGGACACGATTGCGATCCTCCGGGGTCTGAAGGAGCGCTACGAGGTCCATCACGGTGTCCGCATCAAGGATGCGGCGATCATCGCTGCCGCGACCCTTTCCGACCGTTATATCAGCGACCGCTTCCTCCCGGACAAGGCGGTCGATCTCATCGACGAGGCCGCTTCCCGCCTGCGGATCGAGCTGGACAGCATGCCCGCGGAGATCGATACCCTCGATCGTCGTGTCATCCAACTCGAGATCGAACGGCAATCGCTGAAGAAGGAAACGGACCGAACCTCCGTGGAGCGACGCGAAAAGATCGAAAAAGAACTTGCCGAACTTCGTGCATCGATGGACGAGATGAAGGTGCACTGGACAAACGAGAAAGAGGCTATCAAAAAGATTCAGGCAATCAAAGGCCGGATCGAGACATTCAAGGCCGAGGAGCTAAACGCCCAGCGCACGGGCGACCTTGCCCGCGCCGCGGAGATCCGCTACGGGAGGCTTGTCGAATCGAACAAGGAACTGGAAGCGGAAAACAACACACTGGCGGAGGTTCAGAAGAACCGCCGGATGCTCAAAGAAGAGGTCGATGCCGAGGACGTGGCGGGCGTTGTTGCCAACTGGACGGGCATTCCCGTTTCCCGAATGCTGGAAAGCGATGTCCGGAAGCTGATCCATATGGAAGCGAGGCTCGGGCAGAGGGTCGTCGGTCAGGACGAGGGAATAGCCGCCGTCTCCAGCGCGCTCCGCAGGGCCCGTTCGGGTCTGCAGGACCCGAACCGTCCGATTGGTTCCTTCATCTTTCTGGGACCCACCGGCGTCGGGAAGACCGAGTTGGCCAAGGCGCTCGCCGAATTCATGTTCGACAGCGAAGCGGCGCTGATCCGGATCGATATGTCGGAATTCATGGAAAAGCATTCCGTGGCCAGGTTGATCGGCGCCCCGCCGGGATACGTGGGTTA
>MICN01000090.1 GCA_001829875.1 Syntrophus sp. GWC2_56_31 | reverse complement strand
CCGCGGAACATCGAGGCATTGTAACGGTCGACCCATAACGAGACGATATGAAAAGGAGAGCACCATATGGAATATCGGCTTCATCATCTTCATCTGATTTGTAGTGATTTGGATAAAATGATTCATTTCCTCACAGATACTTTAGGCGGGAAATTTATTTCTTTCCGAAAATTCGGAACAGCGGACGGGGCTGTCATTGATCTGGCAGGGGCTCCGATTTTCCTTCGGGTGGCCCGCGACGGTGAGGAGATAACCGGCGACCAAACCCGTTCAACCTTCGGATATCACCATATCGGCCTGAAAGTAGAGGATTTGGATGCGTGCTATTCCGAATTAAAAGGTCAAAACTTTACCTTCACGACCGCTCCAACGGTTACCCCTAACGGGGGGAAAATGGCGTTTTTCCTGGGACCGGACAATATTATCATCGAGTTGATTCAGGAACCGAAGAAGTAATGTGACCTCATACCGCCGCTGGGATAAAGCCGGCATGAGAGCTTGCGTTAAAAAAGGCAGTGTCTGAAATGACCCTGCCTTTTTAATCACAAAGCCCCGGGATCTTTTATAGAGGGCCGGCCTTGACATGAGAAAATCAGTACCGGCAATCATCTTCTTCCTTATCATGTTCATTCCCTTGGCAAGCGCCGGTGCCGGCGAACTCCGGCTGGAAAACGACCGTTTCGTTATCCGCTATACCCCGGGGGACGATAAGCTCGCGGCGGAGCTGGTGCGTGACTCTCTCCGGATCCGGGAGAGGATCATCGCCGATATCGGGGTGGATTTCACTGAAAAGACGGAGATCCGTCTCTCGCCGACCATCGAGGCCTTCCGGGAGGCCCAGCCGGGCGGGAGGTGGATTCCCCTCTGGGCCACGGGGGTCGCCTATCCCGACGAGAACATCATCGTCCTGCTTTCGCCGCGGGCAATCAAGGGGAGCCGGATGAACGTGGTTGAAATCTTCACCCATGAGTTCACCCACATCGCCCTGTGTCGCGCCGTAACGGGGGTAAAGGTGCCGGTCTGGCTGAACGAGGGGCTCGCAATGTACGAGGCGCGGGAGTGGACCTTTTCCCGAATCTCCGTCCTGACGAGGGCCGCCCTCACGGACCGGCTGATCCCCCTGCCGGTCCTTACCCTGTCGTTTCCCAAGGAGGACGAACCCGCTGAGCTTGCTTATGCACAGAGTTTCATGTTCATCTCCTTCCTGATCAACAAGGTGGGTCGGGAGGCCTTCCACCGGCTGATCCGGGACTACACCCGTTACGGGGATCTGGCGGGGGCGCTCCGGCGGGGGACGGGAATGAACCTTCCTGATCTTGAAGAACGATGGCTCGTCTATCTGAAGCTCCGCGTCTCGTGGATCCCGATCATCACGAGCGTCTCGACACTCTGGTTCGTTGCCGCGCTCATCTTCGTTTATGGGTACATCAGAAAGAAACGGCAGGCGAACCGGCGTCTGAAAGAGATGGAGACGGAAGTGGAATCCGAAGAGTGGCATCTAAACGGCTGATCATCACAGGTCTTGTCCTGATCTTTCTCGGAACGATCCTGCTTTTCGGATACCGTCACTAAGCGCGTCGCCCGGCGGGGCTCCGGTCCACCGCGACAGCGCCGTAGGATTTCGCCTCCTCAGGATACGTTAGATTTCGGGTTTTTACCTTTTGCAGGTGGAGACAAGATTTGACGCATGTCATATTTTCATGAACCGCACTCGCCGAGTTCAAATACAAAGCTTCACTGCGGCTGATCCGGTCAGATCATTGAATACGGGATGAAAGGCGCGTATATGCCAGAAACCGTTTTATACTTTCTTGGAACGAACATGCTCCCTCCTGAAAGAATAGTTATATCAAGATGAGGTTAGGTCTTAGTCGAAAGTATTTTCCGTTATCCCTTCGGACGATTCCTCGTGGTTCCTCTCTTGCCTTCGGCCAGAACTTATGTCAATGTACACAGACATTGACGGGCATTGGTAGTGGGCTTGCAACCCATAAGTTCACACCCATGCGGTGCGTGCATAAGACGTTGCACCGGATCGGCCATAAAGCATGCTTCCCGGTGATGGCTATGCTCTGCTCGACTATGGCATTTCCATTTATAAGGAGAAAATCGTCCGATGACAGAAAGAAGCATCCCTTCCGAGTACTATGGCTGGTGGCGGATTATTGAAACGTCAAACTGGAATAACGATGATATTGACATAATAGGGAAGGCACTGATTTCGATTACGGGAAATGACGATCGATTGAGGATGTTCGTTCTACTTGCGTATGTGACCTGTAACGTTACTACGACTGGCGTTTCGTTTACAATGGAGGGGGCCTGGGAGTACGACCCTGTCAGCGGAACTGGAAGCGTAAAACTCCGAAAGGATGGGCGGCTCTCAGGTAAAATCAAGATCAAGAATGGTGATGAAAGTAGCTTTATCGCAGAGAGGGCGGAGGAGCCAGAAGAGACTATCCCTGCGCCACCAAGCTACCGCGATAAATGGCGTCGAAGGTGGTAAGGAGAAAAAATGCAATCCAGATTATTCCGCATAGTTTCTGTCGTCACCTGCCTATCGGTTAACTGATGCATATACTGCATGTTCATTTTGAAGATACCGAAGTCAATGGGTCCGGCCATATCGATTTTCGCTGCGGGCAATCTACACTCAGAAAGTGGACGATCTGGCCGGACAGTCATCAAAACGTTGAGCGTCTGAACTTGCTTGCCTTTGTTTGTATCGGCAGTAGATTTTTGCCTCAGTTCAATAAATTTACGATGTCAACCTGCCGATCCAACACAGATGGTTTCAGGCTCGAATTTGTCTTCACAAGACATGCTCCCTGGGATATCCCTGCCGAATCGAATCCCGTGGTCGCTTCAGGATTTCTGGTGTCACCGGACGGAGCTGTCCAGGAGCTGAAAAAACGGGACAGCAAGCATGTCTCCTCTGACATCCCGTTCCGCAGCAACTCCTTCGGGTCTGGGATGCAACAGAGTTTTTCGTTGGCCTACGGTCCAGAATGGCGGGTCCATGATGGAACGGACTGTTTTGATTTCTCGGAAACAACTCATCGCCTTGAACGATTCCTATCCCTTTTTGACAGCAACGCACATTTAACCGACGGTGTGGCCTTTCTCCGGAAACTCCATTACCGGACGGTTAAATCGCGACTGCCCGCTGTGAGGACAATGGAGCTTCTGAGTGATGCTTTCAAGGAAGATTTTCAGGTCAAGACGGATCAGTGGCTGGACCGGGACGCCGATTTCGGAGAGCTCTGGAAAAGATTGAACCCCTGGCAGTTTGAGGCCATTGTGCCCATCATTGATGCCGTCCGTCATGTCGTTGATGCCACACCTCATGATCTGAATCCCATGGAGAGACCAGGCGTGGTCCTCTGGAGGCTTCCCTATTCCTTCTGCTGCGATGACCGTTTCTCCCGATGGATTGACGTTCTGGATCGCCTGTTTCCCAATATCCAGTTCGTCGTCGTACTACCGACAGAATCTTTGGAAATATTTCCCCGTGAAGTAATGGAAAGAGAGCTGACAGTGCCGTGTGCGGTTAATGGGATAACAAGAAGAAAGCTCCTTCATTTGGGTCGGCTTCGCTCCGATACGATACTTCTTGTAGATGTTGACGGAAGGATTCCCAATGTTGCCTTGATGAAATTGAGCGCTTTTTACCGCTTGAAGGGATACAGAACGCAACTTATACGGGGCGGCCATTGGGATGTGAAGTCTGTTGAACAGGTTTTTGCGAGCTGTGTTTTTAACTCTGCCACATCGCTGCGGCGGGTGTGGAAATTACGGGAAAGATTCGGAGATGCCATGACAATGGGCGGCTCCGGGCTTGACCTGAAACTTCGCCTACCTGCTGAAATTGAAGAGATGCCTGCTGATTTCAGCCTCTACAGTGAAACAAGGGACATGGCCATCGGGTTTCTCACCAGGGGTTGTCCGTTCAAATGTCCTTTCTGCGTTGTACCCCAAAAGGAAGGCTTGCCCAGACAAGTCAGCAGTCTTGATGAACTGCTCCAGAACAGGACGAAGGTTGTGCTTCTGGATGACAATATCCTCGCCTATCCCCAGGCCGATAATCTTCTGTCAGAAATGGCCGCAAGAAAACTGGATGTTAATTTTAATCAAACCCTTGATCTCCGTCTTGTGAATAAGGAGCGGGCTTCTTTATTGAGACGGATCAACTGCAGGAACTATCGTTTTTCAAGGGCCAACTACCACTTCAGTTTAAACAATACCGATCATTTTGAAGCCATGCGCCGCAACTACGGATATTTTAGTTTCAAAAAACGCAGTGACAACGTTGAATTTGTTTGCATGTACGGGTTTGACACGACATTGGCAGAAGATGTTGAACGTTTCCGTTTTATCCGTTCACTGCCCGGGGCATACGTTTTTGTGCAGCAGTACAGGTTCATCCCCAACGGGAAAGAAACAGATCTATCGGATTTCTTTGACGATCAGGCAGACGATCTCATTGATCAACTTATTAAAATATGTTTTCCGCAAAATATGAAGAGTATGGAGCAGTATTACCGGTGGTTAAGCCGCATCTATTTCGAAAGATTTGGCAAATTGCACATGCCTTTGGTCGATACGATTTATCGCTACAATCTCCGCGACCGCAAAGGAATGTACATAACCAATATGCTGACATCAGGAACGTCAAGAAGAAAATAATTGGATAGCCATGAACCATGTCGAAATTATTCATCACCTGATCGTGTTTGTCAAAAGAACACGAGCTCGGCTTTATGGGCATTTGATCAAGATCAGCCTTACTGACAACAATAAATAGTCACGGTTTGACTTCAATGGGATTTTCACAATGGGGTTTTCGCCTTGACACGGTGCATCATAAGTGTTACACTTAACTCAAAAGGAGAAGGAACCATGCCCACAAAAAATCCGAGAGTAAACATTGTTGTTGAGCAGCCGCTGTATAGTGTTATGCATGACCTTGCAACCAGTGAGGGCGTTTCCATGTCCACCATCGCTCGTGACCTTATCCGCGAGGCAATTGACCTGCGGGAAGATGTCGCGCTTGCAGCTTTTGCCGATACACGAATGAATACATTCGACAGAAAAGTGGCGCTTTCGCATGAAAAAGTGTGGGAATGATCCATGCCTTTTACATTGCACTATCATCCCGCTGTTCGCGTCGAGGATTTGCCGCTTATCGATCGAAGAACAAAAGACAGAATCCGTAAGGCCATAGAAGAACGGTTGCAGACCGCACCTCATAACTACGGGGAGCCTTTGCGAAAGTCACTGAAAGGCTACTGGAAGCTCCGCGTGGGTGATTACCGGGTCGTGTTCAAAGTGTTTGAGTCCGAGGTATGGATTCTTGGCATCAGGCATCGGAAATCGGTTTATAGGGATATTTGCGCGCGGATGTAAAGCTTTTATATGGATTTGCAGTATTGGCATTGATGTCGCTGCTTTTCAACGTGTATCTTGTTTTCGCATATTCCAAGCGTGGCAGAGGTTCTTCTCCCG
>MICN01000089.1 GCA_001829875.1 Syntrophus sp. GWC2_56_31 | reverse complement strand
GATCAGATCATTTCCGCAAATAGATCATAATCATCAGCGTCGGTGATCCGGCAGGCGACCAGCGCGCCTTTCTCGGCTGCTCCCCCCCGGATATGGGTCACACCATCGATTTCCGGAGCTTGGCGTCGGCACCTCCCCACGTAGGGATATCCGGCAAGATCGCCGTTCTCCTCGACGAGGACCTCCTGCCGTGTGCCGATCAGCGTGTGGTTGATGTCTCCGGAGATCCCGGCCTGCGCCTCCATCAGAATGTCCCGGCGCCGCTGCTTTTCCTTTTCCGAAATGCGTGACGGAAAGGCGGCGGCCTTCGTTCCCTCTTCCCTGGAATAGGTGAAGACCCCTAAATGGTCGAAGCGGATTTCCCGGACGAAGGAGAGAAGATTTTCGAATCTCCTGAGGGTCTCTCCCGGGAAGCCTGTGATGAGAGAGGTCCGGAGGGCGATATCGGGAACAATCTCCCGCGCTTTTTTAATCACATCACGGATCAGCGTGCTGTCTCCCCGCCGGTGCATCGCCCTGAGGATGGCATCGTCGCTATGCTGGATGGGAATGTCCAGATAATGACAGATCTTCTCTTCGGCCGCCATCGTCCGGAGCAGCTCTTCCGTGAGGTGGGCCGGGTAGGTATAGAGAATGCGGATCCAGGAAATCCCGCTGATGCCGGCCAAATGACCGAGGAGGCGACTCAGGGTCGGTTTCGCTTTCCGGTCTATTCCATAGGCCGTCGTATCCTGGGCGGTGACGATCAGTTCGCGCACACCCTGTGCGGCAAGGAGTTCCGCTTCTTCCATGATATCGTCGATGGCCCGGCTCCGGGCCTTTCCGCGGATCGAAGGGATGGCGCAATAGGAACAGCGGTTCGTGCAGCCATCGGCGATTTTCAGGTAGGCGCTATGCGCCGGTCCCGAGATCAGGCGCCGGTGGCTCGCGGTCATAAGGAATTCGGGCTTGCCGATAACGGAGCATCGCCGGTGTGGTATGTCCTCAAACAGGCGGTCCAGGTGATGGGCGATATTGGGGATCCCGGCGATGCCGAGAAACAAATCCACCTCGGGTAATGCCTTCTTCAGGCCGCGTCTGTATCGCTGGGGGAGACATCCGGTCACGACCAGATGGGTGCAGGGACCCTTTCCGCCGCGTTTCCAGGCCGCCATGCGGAGGATTTCTTCGATCGATTCCTCCTTGGCCGGGAGGATGAAGGCGCAGGTGTTGATCAGGATGACGGACGCCTCCTCCGGTCCGTCTGTGAGAAGATAACCGCCCGAGGCAAGGGCGGCGGCCATGACTTCCGAATCGACGAGGTTCTTGGGACAGCCGAGGCTGACGATGTGGACTTTTTTAGATAGCACGGTTAACAATCTCGCAAAAGTCTTATAAGGCTTGAATATGGAACGGCTTCGTAAAAAGGCCGCAGGCAAGGCGCGCGAAACCCGAGGAGTGAGGCGTACTTTGTCGTACGCCGCAACGACGAGGAGTGATGCGCAACGCAGCATCCGGCCTTTTTACGAAGCCGTTCAGCGCGGCAGTTTTCGGGCGATCACCTTTCTGGGTTTGGCGCCGTCCGACGGTCCGACGATTCCTTCCGCCTCCATCCGTTCGATGATCCGGGCGGCCCGGTTGTACCCGATCTTCATGTACCTCTGCACCAGAGATATCGAGGCCTGACCAAGATCCGTGACCAGCTCAACGGCCTGATCGTACTTCTCATCGAATTCCTCGTCCGGTTTGTCCTCGGTCGAATCGGGTTCGAACTCCGTGATCGATTCGTCATACGTCGGCTGTCCCTGTTTCTTTGCGAAATCGACGATCCGTTCGATCTCGGTGTCCGAGACATAGGCGCCATGGATCCTTACCAGTCGTGAGACGCCCGGGGGGACAAAGAGCATATCCCCGGCCCCAAGGAGTTTTTCCGCGCCCATTTGATCAAGGATTGTCCTCGAGTCTATTTTGGAGGAAACCTGGAATGAAATCCGGGTGGGAAAGTTGGCTTTGATGATCCCCGTGATGACATCCACGGAAGGGCGCTGGGTCGCTAAAATAAGATGGATGCCCGCGGCTCTGGCCATCTGGGCCAAGCGGGTCACCGATTCTTCTACATTCCTCTGGGCGACCATCATCAGGTCGGCAAGCTCGTCGATGATGATGACAATATAGGGAAGCCGGTCGGGAAGAGGCTCGGTATTGACCTGAGTGCCGGCCTCCCGTTTTATCTGGTCGTCGGCATCCGGAATGAACTCCGCTCTCGTTTTCCCATGCCCTTTCTCGCTCGCTTTACCGTCCGCGGGCGGCATAGTCTCCGGTCCGGGCGGATACCCCCTGCGGAGCTGATTGTATGCCTCAATGCTCTTCACGCCGACTTCGCCGATGATCCTGTAGCGTCGCTCCATCTCCTCTACCGCCCAGCGCAGGACGAGAGCGGCCTTTTTCGGATTGACGACGACCGGGTGGAGGAGATGGGGGATCCCTTCATAGCCGGACAGTTCGAGGCGCTTGGGGTCGATCATGAGGAATTTGACCTCATCCGGAGGCGCTTTGAACAGGATGCTGCAGATCATGGCGTTGAGCGAGACGCTTTTCCCCGAGCCGGTTGTTCCGGCTATCAGAAGATGGGGCATCCGGATCAGATCGGCGATCACGGGAGCGCCCACGATGTCCACCCCGAGGGCGATGGGGAGCCGGCAGGGGGAATCCTTAAATGCAGCATGATCGAGGACATCCCGCAGACGCACTGGCTCCCTTTCCTGGTTGGGGATCTCGATTCCGATGGCGCCTTTGCCCGGGATAGGGGCGATGATTCGGATGCTCGGGGCGCGCAGGGCGAGCGCCAAATCGTCGGAGAGATTGGTGATCTTGTTGATTTTAACGCCGGGGGCAGGTTCGAGCTCGTACAGGGTGATGACCGGACCCGGCTTCACCTCCGTCACTTTTCCTTCGACGCCGAAATCGGCGAGCTTTTTCTCGAGGGTCCGGGAATTGGCGATCAGGTTTTCCCGTTTGATCCGCATATCCCTTTTTTCAACGCGATCGAGGAGTGTCAGGGGCGGCAGTTTGAATTTTATGTTCAAACGGTTGCCAAACTCAAATTGGGTCTGCTCGGCTTTACGCAACTTATCCTTCAGGGTTTCCTGCAGCGTGTCAGCGATAAGCGGGGCCGAGATCTGCGGTTTGTCCGGACTGCTCATGTCTGTGGTTTCCGGCTTTTCCCCGGAGCGCTCCCGGCCCCGTTCGACGATCGTCCGTCCAGTTGTCAGGATCTCTTTCACGATCGCCCATGATCTTTTAACGAAGGTCACGACCGAGAAATCGAACAGGATCATCAGTGTAATGACGAGGATCAAGCCAAGCACAATCAGGGAACCGGCCAGGCGCAGGTTGGCGTTGAGCAGCTCCGCTGTGACCTTTCCCAGCAGACCGCCGGCGTAAAGAGAAACACCGTAGATCTCGAGATTTCCAATGAGCAGGGCAACCATGCCGGATGTGGTGAACACAAGGCCGATCAGCCCGACAATAACGGTGCCCCCGATCCTGAATCGAGGCTCGCGGAGGTACCGGAGCGCGGTGACTATGAGCATCACCGGCAGCCAGAGGATACCGATACCCGTCAGTTTGATCAGGGTGTCTGCAGTGTGCGATCCGATGGAGCCGGTCAGGTTGTGGAGCGAAGTGCCAGGATCGTAATGGGTGAAAGAGGGGTCGAGCGGGTGGTAGGAAAATAAGGCGATCAGGAGGAAAACGGCAAGCGCCAAACAGCACACGCCGGATATTTCCGCCGCTCGTCTCTGAAAAGGATTTTTCTCGCTCATCTTTTCCGCACAACCGGCGTTACCGGTTCATCCTTTCACTATTTCCAACGATGATATCGCGAATCCTCTCGACCAGTTCACCCCTGGTATCCAGTGTGTACCCGCTCACATCCACCGGCCGGTCGATGACCATAGTGATCCTGCCCGGCCTGACCTTCAGGGTCCGCTTCGGCATGATCTCGCTGGTGCCGATGATCGAGATGGGAACGATAGGGACCCCCGACCGGATGGCCAGATGGAACATCCCCTGCTTGAACGGTCTGATCTTCCCGTCTCTGCTGCGCGTCCCCTCGGGGAAAGTGACGACCGATTTCCCCTCCCGGATTTTCTGTGCCGCCTCGTCCAGGCTCTTTAATGCCTTTTCATGGTTCTGCCGGTCGATTTCGATATACCCCGCGTTTCTCATCGCTTTGCCGAAGATGGGAATCTTGAAGAGCTCCTTCTTGGCGATCCAGCGGAACTGGCCGGGGATATGGGCCAGGACGATCAGGATATCAAAATCGCTCTGGTGATTGGCCATAAAGATCTGCGGCTTGTTCATCAGGACATTCTCCCTGCCGATGACCTCCACCCGGGTGCTGGTCAGCCAGAGCAGCATCCGTGCCCAAAGATTGGCGATTTTGTGTACCTTGTTCTCGCCAGGTGAAATGATGGGAAACAAGAAGGCGCAGGTCGACATGAAGGCGGTAACGATGACGGCGATCACGACCAGAAGTGCGGAACGAATCATTGTCATGTCCTGAGTCGAAGAACCATGGGGCGGTGTTGAACCCGAATCGATACCTGCGAATTCCTACTTGATTATCCCCGTGAAGTCAATAAGGAATGTTTGTCACTGTTGGCAGTGCGCTTTGAGAAAAGACATTTTCCGAGAAAAGGATTGACAAATCCGGTCGATACGAATAGCATAAGGGGCTATGACTGGGAGCGCGCCCCGCAAGCCCCGCCTGCAGGGCGGGGCTTGCGGGGCGCATCGACAAAAGAACACTTCCTTACCGGGAAGCTCCGCCCTGAGGGCGGAGCTTCAAATTTGGTCTTTTCTCCCCGAGCGCTTTGGTGGGATGTCTATGCAGCGGATCTTGAGTAGAAAGAGGGCGTTTTCGATCATTGATCGCTTTCCCCGTTCCGGCGTTTTGGTTGTAGGGGATATCATGGTGGACCATTTCATCTGGGGCCGGGTCTCCCGGATCTCTCCCGAAGCCCCCGTTCCGGTCGTTGAGGTCAGCAGGGACAACTTCATGCTGGGCGGCTGCGCCAACGTGTTGAACAATATCTTTGCCATGGGAGGCCGGGTCTATCTGGCCGGTGTGGTCGGCGACGATGAAACCGGTACGAGGCTGATCTCCGAGTTTCGAAGTCGGGGAATGGATACGGGCGGAATCGTTGTGGAGAAGGATCGCCCCACGACGCTGAAAACGCGGATTGTGGCGCACGGTCAGCAGATGGTCCGGTTCGACCGCGAGGATCGCAGACCGGTAAAAGCAAAAAGCATTAGAAAAATGGTGTCTTACATACAATCAATAAAGAATGATATCGGCGCCCTGGTGATCTCCGACTACAGCAAAGGGGCAGTGACCCGGTCCCTTTTAGACGGGATACGCAAGGTGATCGCCGACCGTCCGATCTTCACCTGTGTGGATCCAAAAGCGAAGGATTTCTCGCTATACGAGGGGTTCGATCTGATCACCCCCAACCATCATGAGGCTGGTCATGCCGCCGGGGAGGAGATTCAAAACGGGCAGGATCATCTCCGGGTAGGTATGAAACTCATGCAGAAATTCTCTTTTCAGGCCATCCTGATCACCCGTGGGGAATCGGGAATGAGCCTTTTCGAGAAGGATGGCCGGGTCAGGCATACGGAGTTCCCGGCCGAGGCGAGGGAGGTTTTTGATGTGACCGGCGCCGGCGATACGGTCATCGGCATCTTTGCCCTCTGCATGGCGGCGGGGGCTTCCGTTCGGGAAGCGGCCTATCTCGCCAACCAGGCCGCCGGAATTGTGGTGGGAAAAGTGGGCACCGCAACCGTGACCCGTGAAGAACTGAAAAGGGTCCTATGAGCGACCCACAGCCGGCAGAGGCCGTCAAGCTGATTGTCAGTCTCTTTTCCGGGGAGGGCCGCCTGATCGGTGATGCGATACGGGCCTTGTCGGAAAAGTACGGGAAAGTCGACTTCATCGGCGCTCCGGCGTCCTTTGTCTATACCGACTATTATACAAAGGAATTCGGCGGTTCACTGATCCGCCGTCTTGTCGCCTTCGATCGGCTCATCCGACCCGATTCACTGCCGGATGTGAAATTGTGGACGAACTCACTGGAGCGCAGACTCTCGGCGGATGGGCGGCGGAGTGTGAATATCGACCCCGGCTATATTGCCAGGGCCCATCTGCTCCTGGCCACGGGCAAGGGTTACAGTCATCGGCCCTATTTGCGGGATGGGATCTACGCCGATCTGACCCTGATATACCGTAATAAAGCGTTTCAATCGCTGCCGTGGACCTACCCGGATTACGCCGGGGGTGAAATGATCGGGACCTTGACCAGGATTCGGGATAAATATGGTCTTCAGCTGAAGGGGAAGTCAGCGGAGGTTTCTCCGGCCCCCGGGGATCTGCCGGGTTCGGGAGGGAACATGTTGAATGAGGAAATGATTCAATGATCAGGAGCATGACCGGTTATGGCAGGGCTGAGACCGTCCTGGCGGGCAGAAAATTTGCGATCGAGATGAAATCGGTGAACCATCGCTATCTCGAGATCTCTCTGCGTCTGCCGGGGATGCTGATGCCTCTCGATACCGAGATCAAAAAAAGGATCGGGGAACGGTTTTCACGGGGGAGGATCGAGGCGACCGTTCGTGTCGACAGCAACGGGAATGCGGAAGACAGCGGGCGCCTGGCCCTGAATCTGCCGCTGGCCCGCAATTATCACGACCTCCTTTGCCAGTTGAAGAAGGAGTTGCAGCTCGGGGATGATATCTCGCTGGCGATGATGACCGGTTTGAGAGATGTCTTTGTCCCGACGGAATCGGTTCAGGATCCGGCGGTTCTCTGGGAGGGCCTGTCAAAAGCGCTCGATGAGGCGATGGGGACGTTGACGGAGATGAGAGAAAAGGAAGGAGAGAGCTTGCAGCGGGATCTGACGGCGCGTCTCTTTCTGATTGACGCTGTTCTGGAAGCGATTGCCGGAAGGGCGCCGCAGGTCGTTTGTGAATATCAGAAACGTCTTGGCGAGAGGATCCGGGAACTGACAGGCGGGGTGACTCTCGATGAGTCCCGTCTGCTTCAGGAGGTGGCGATCCTTGCGGAAAAGAGCGATATAACGGAAGAGATCGTCCGTTTCCGCAGTCACATCGGTCAGTTCACCGATCTGCTGACGAGTGGTGATAGCTCCGGGAGAAAGATCGATTTCCTGATCCAGGAAATGGGCCGGGAGATCAATACGATCGGCTCAAAGAGCGGCGATGCCGGAATATCGCGGAATGTCATCGAGATCAAGAGCGAACTGGCAAAATTGCGGGAGCAGGTGCAGAACATTGAGTGAAATTCTTGTCGACGAGCCCCGGGGTTTGCTGATGATCATGTCTGCGCCTTCCGGGGCGGGGAAGACATCGATCGCTCGGGAGATCCTCCGGATGTTTCCCGGCGTCCGGTTTTCTGTTTCCAGCACCACCCGTCCGCCCCGCCCCGGTGAGGTGAACGGCGAAGATTATCACTTCGTCTCGGAGGAGACATTCCGGGAACAGATTGCCCGGGGCGAGTTTGTCGAGTGGGTCGAAAATTACGGTCGGCTTTACGGGACATCAAAAAAGACGATGGCGGCATACCTGGAAACCGGACACGATCTGATCCTGGACATCGAGCCCCGCGGAGCAAAGGCGATCCGGGAACACTATCCGCACGGGGTTTTCGTTTTTGTCCTCCCCCCGTCCCTTTCCGAACTGAAGGCCAGGCTGGCCAAAAGGGGGGAAGAGGCAGCGGTTGCCCAGCGCCGGCTCCAGGCGTCTTTGGATGAAATTCGCGAAGCACTTTGGTATGATTATATCATCTTCAACGAAAGGTTGAATGAGGCGGTGGATCGATTCCGGGCGATCTATATTGCTGAGAAATCCCGTCGGGATCGTTTTCATGATAAGATCGCAGCGTTTTTTAAGTAACCACAGGAGGTTTTAGACAAAATGGCCAGAATCACAATAGAAGATTCTTTGGCGAGAGCGAAGAATCGCTTTGCCCTGGTTCTGCTGACCACTCAGCGGACACGGCAGCTCCTTAAAGGGGCGCAGCCTTTGACGGATGCAAGAAACAATCGGGAGATAGTGACTGCCCTGCGGGAGATTGCAGCGGGGAAGGTCGATTATGCGCATCCCGACATTTTAAAAAGAGTCAAGGCGGAATTCAAATCGATACCAGATGAGACTGAGTTTATCGGCGATGATGAGTACATCGAATAACCCGCCCTGGGAAAGGGTCATTTTTGCCCTCGACGTCGGTGATGGGATTGAGGAGGCCCTTTCCTGGGTCGATCGCCTGAAGGGTCATGTCGGTCTGTTCAAGGTCGGAAAGGAGTCGTTTGTCCGATACGGCCCGGAGATTGTCCGGCTGATCCATGTCCGGGGAGGGAAGGTCTTCCTCGATCTGAAATTTCATGACATACCCAACACCGTGGTCCGGGCTGCGGAGGCCTCTTTTGCGCTTGGGGTGGCCATGTTCAACGTGCACGCCCTTGGCGGCCGGCAGATGATGACGGATACGGTCAAGGGGGTGCGGCGATTGGGCGAGCAATCCGGAAAACCCGCGCCGATCGTTCTGGCGGTCACCGTGCTGACCAGCCTCAATGATGAGGACCTGAAAAAGATGGGATTCAGCCTGGGGGCGCGCGAAACGGCGCTCAATCTGGCACGCATGGCTCAGGATGCAGGGGTTTCGGGGGTTGTGGCTTCGGCCGAAGAGGCTGCTGCTATCCGCTTGGCCTGCGGCAGGGAATTTCTGATCGTGACCCCCGGTATCCGGGGGGGGAGAGAGGTCGCGGGTGATGATCAGAAGCGGATCGTAGCGCCGCGTGATGCCGTGAGGTACGGCGCGGACTTCCTCGTGGTGGGAAGACCGATCCGGCAGGCGGCGGATCCTGCCGGCGAGGCGGATGAGATTGCCGGGGAAATTGCCCGAGGGCTTGCACTCAGAGCCTGACTAAAAAAAGATCCGATCGAGGGGCGTCATGCAGGTGATCTACGGCATCAATCCTCTCCTGGAAATGTTCCTTTCCCATCCGGCGATGCTGGAAAAAATCGTCGTTGCCGAGGGACGGGGGGGGGAAGCGCTGCAGAAGATCATTGCACTCGCCTCGGACCGGGGAATCCCCGTAGAATTCAGCGGGCGGGAGAAGGTGGAAAAACTGGCGCCTCGCCGGGTCCACCAGGGCATTGTCGGGCTCTGCCGGGAGCATGCTTATGTCACCGTGGATGATGTGCTTGCGAACCGCCATAAAAAATCACGATACGACCTGGTCATCATCCTGGACAGCATTAACGATCCTCAAAACCTCGGAGCCATCATCCGGACCGCACACTGTTGCGGGGCCAACGGTGTCATCATCCCGAGCAATAGGGCAGCTTCCGTGACGGCTTCGGTAGTCAAAGCATCGGCGGGGGCGGTTTACCGCATACCGACGGCGATGACGGTCAATCTGGTCCGGACTATCGAATATCTCAAAGAGAAAGGTTTCTGGATCTATGGCGCGGATGCGGCGTCAGGGGTGTCTTTTCATGCCCCGGATTACGAAGGACATACCGGCCTCGTCCTGGGGAACGAGGGGCTGGGCATCCGGCCTCTGATTCGAAAGAAATGCGATTTTCTGATCTCGATTCCTATACGGGGAGAGGTGGCTTCGCTTAATGTTTCAGCCGCGGCGGGAGTGATTCTTTATGAGATTCTAAGAAAGTGGGGGAAAGGATCTTAATTATGCCGATATTCACCTGGAAAGCAGATACGAAGAAGGGCGATACCAAAAGAGGCGAGATGGATGCCGCAGACGAAGCGATGGTCAAGGGGCAGCTGCGCAGACAGGGGTATGTATCCATCACCGTGAAGAAGAAACCTAAGGATCTCCTGGAATATATCCCTTTTCTGAAGAAGAAGGTTTCCGAGAAGGATGTCGTCGTTTTCGCCCGGATCTTTGCCACGATGATCAATGCGGGGCTTCCTCTGATCCAGTGCCTCGACCTCCTCGGAAAGCAAGAGCAGAACAAGGCTTTCGCCAAAGTGATCGGTTCCATCAGAGAGGACATAGAGGGAGGCTCGACTCTCACCGATGCTTTGAAAAAGTTTCCCAAGGTTTTCGATGATCTGTTTGTCAATCTTGTGGCGGCGGGGGAGAGCGGCGGCATCCTGGACGTGATTCTCCAGCGCCTGTCCGGCTACATGGAAAAGTCGATGAAATTGAAAAGCAAGGTTAAGGGGGCAATGACCTATCCGATCAGCGTTCTCGTCGTTTCGATCGGTGTTGTCGCCGTCCTGCTTTTGAAGGTGATCCCGGTTTTCAAAACGATGTTCGAGGGGATGGGTTCGGCCCTGCCGGGACCGACCCAGTTCGTAGTGGACGTCAGTCTGTTCGCACAGGCATATTTCATCCACATAGGAATCATTTTGGCGCTTATCGTCTATGCGTTCAAACGGTATTATGCGACCGAGCAGGGGACGCTCGTCATCGATGGCCTTATTTTGAAGTCTCCGGTTTTCGGTCCCCTTCTGAAAAAAGTGGCCGTGGCCAAGTTCACCAGGACCCTCTCCACAATGATGACAAGCGGGGTGCCGATCCTGGAGGGACTCAGCATCGTCAGCAGAACCGCGGGAAATAAAATAATAGAAATCGCGCTTATGAAGACCAGGAAGAGCATCAGTGAGGGAAAGACAATCGCCGAACCATTGATCGATACGGAAATCTTCCCTCCTATGGTGGGGCAGATGATCGCCGTCGGCGAGGCCACGGGCGCCCTGGACACGATGCTCGCCAAGATCGCCGATTTCTATGATGACGAGGTGGATACGGCTGTCGACGCGATGACAGCCCTTCTCGAACCATTCATGATGGTCTTCCTGGGAGGATTGGTAGGCGGGATCATCATCGCCATGTATCTGCCCATATTCCAGATGGCGGCGGCCGCAGGATAGATTAGGGACGGAGCCCCTATTTCACCGCGGTGAAATAGGGGCTCCGTCCCCGTATTTACAATGGTCGGGATGGCGCGATTTGAACGCGCGACTCCTGCGTCCCGAACGCAGTGCCCTACCAAGCTGGGCCACATCCCGACAGGGCGCTTATTAACCAATTCGGTGATAAATGTCCATCATTATTTTCTGGGAATGGAAGGTATCAATGGAGAAACCGAAATGCGGGTTGTTTTTTATTGGTCCGTATGATAGATAGAACGTTAAACTGATGCACCGGAGAAAATCTGTGATCATTTATGACCTGCGATGCAAGGACGGCCACAAGTTCGAGGGATGGTTCAAGGATAGGGGAGCTTTTGAAAAACAGAAGGCAGACGCCCTGATTGCCTGCCCCGTCTGCGGAAACTCCGATGCGACAGTGGTCCCTTCTTCTCTGGCAATTATGGGAAGGGAAAGCCAGTCTCCCGGCGAGGAACCGAAGGCCGGGTTGTCGCCACTGAAGATCCTCCGGGAAGTGCGGGACTATATCCATAAAAACTTTGATGATGTGGGTGACACGTTTGCCGAGGTTGCCTTACGGATTCACCGCGGAGAAGAAGACACAAGAAACATTCATGGGACGACAACCCAAAGCGAAGAGGAAACATTGCGGGACGAGGGTATCCCGTTCATCAAGATTCCCTTCCCGGAGTTTGATGCATAGCGTGTGATGGGTTCACAGCGGTGCTCACCCGAACCTTCCTGCCGAAATGAGAAAAAATAATAAAAAAATTTCTTGACAAATCTGTACATTAAACTTAGTCTCTTCTGTTCGTGAAATACGAAAATGCCCCGATGGGTTTGCGGATGCGGATGTTTTTCCTGTTAATAAATTATTAATATTGAGCGGTTAGGATTGCTGGCGTAGCTCAATCGGTAGAGCAGCTGATTTGTAATCAGCAGGTTGCGGGTTCAAGTCCCATCGCCAGCTCCAGCAAGATTTCCGAATGCATGGAGGGGTTCCCGAGCGGTCAAAGGGAGCAGACTGTAAATCTGCCGGCGAAGCCTACGGAGGTTCGAACCCTCCCCCCTCCACCATCACTTTGTTGCGATGGGAGATCGCCATCCGGGATAACGGATGCAGATCTTTGATCATAAGCGGGAGTAGCTCAGTGGCTAGAGCGTCAGCCTTCCAAGCTGAGGGTCGCGGGTTCGAATCCCGTTTCCCGCTCCAATATGACTGTCAGGAGCGGCATGGTTTCCCGTAAACGCGCCGGCGTTTTGGTAGAAAGGCTTTGATCGGTCGTGATACGGATTGTCTTTGTGGGGAGAAAGCGGCGCTTTTTAGAGGTAACCGGCCCACGTAGCTCAGTCGGTAGAGCACATCCTTGGTAAGGATGAGGTCACCAGTTCAATCCTGGTCGTGGGCTCCACTAATGTAGGGTGGTTTATTATGCGAAATATCATTACCTTGGCCTGTACGGACTGTAAACAGCGGAACTATACGACGACGAAAAACAAAAGGACCATGCAGAATCGGTTGGAGATGAAAAAATACTGCAAATTCTGCCGGTCCCATAAGTTACACAGGGAAACAAAATAGGTTCCCGATAGGTGAAGCGCGGCTGAGATTGAACGGACAGGCCAGTAGCTCTAATGGATAGAGCGCCGGACTCCAAATCCGGATGCTGGGGGTTCAAGTCCCTCCTGGCCTGCCAGTTTTATCACCCGGAACCGGATATGGAAAATCAGAGGAAACCGGATGGACAAGATAAAGCGTCTTATTGAGAGTGCGAGACAGTTTTTGGCGGGCTCGAAAGTTGAACTGAAAAAGGTCACATGGCCGACGCCGAAGCAGACCCTTGCCTCGACATCGGTTGTCATCATTGTGGTGATCATTGTGTCTACCTTCTTGGGTATTGTCGATTTTGGCCTGACGAAGATCGTCAGGCTCGTATTGGGATAATCCGATGGCTTTTAAGTGGTACGTTGTACATACCTATTCCGGTTTTGAAAACCGTGTGAAGATCGCTCTGCAGGAGAGGATCGAAACAGCAGGGAAGCAGGACTTTTTCTCGGACATTCTGATTCCGGAGGAGGACATCGTCGAACTGGTGTCGGGTGAAAAAAAGACGTCAAAGCGGAAGTTCTTCCCCGGCTATATCCTCGTGCGTATGGAGCTCAACGACGATACGTGGCACATCGTGAAAGACACTCCCAAAGTGACTGGGTTTATAGGCAGCAAGGACAAACCTTCCCCCATTCCCGATAAGGATGTCGAGACACTCAGAACCAGGATCGACGAAGGGACGCTGAAACCGAAGCCGAAATTCAAATTTGATGTCGGTGACCATGTAAGGATTATCGACGGTCCCTTTACAAATTTTGACGGGATCATAGATGAGGTGAAGCCGGAGAAGGGGAAGCTGCGGGTCATTGTGAGCATCTTCGGCCGTTCAACGCCGGTGGAGCTGGATTTTATCCAGGTGATGCAGAGTTGAAATAGTCGGCATCGGGTCGTGGTGTATCGTTGATATAATCTATGAGACAGGGTGAATAAAATGGCTAAAAAGGTTATCGCGAATATTAAACTTCAGATCAAGGCAGGCAAGGCGACGCCTTCACCGCCGATCGGCCCGGCCCTAGGTCAGCATGGTGTGAATATCATGGAGTTCTGCAAGGCTTACAATGCCCTGACGCAGAACCAGGAGGGCATGGTCATCCCGGTCGTCATCACGGTCTACGCAGACAGGTCCTTTACCTTCGTGACCAAGACGCCTCCGGCTTCGGTGCTCCTGAAGCAGGCGGCGAAAATCGCCAAGGGCTCGGGCGACCCTAAACGGGATAAGGTAGGGGCGGTGACGGCGAAGCAGGTGCGGGAAATCGCGGAGTTGAAGTACAATGACCTCAACGCCGTCAATATCGATGGCGCGATGAGGATCGTTGAGGGAACGGCGAGATCCATGGGGATTGAAATTACAGCGGTTTGAGGGTGTGTCATGGCAAAAAGAGGGAGAAAATATTTAGAGGCAGCAAAAAAATTCGAAGCGGGAAAGCGCTATCCCGTAAGTGAGGCGACCGAACTGGTCGTTGCTTCGGCGAGGGCAAAATTTGATGAAACCGTGGCCGCCGCCGTCCGTCTCGGAGTGAACCCCGCCCATGCCGATCAGATGGTCCGTGGATCAGTGGTCCTCCCCAATGGTTTGGGAAAAACCGTCCGGGTGCTGGTTTTTGCAAAGGGCGAGAAGGAAAAAGAGGCCCTCGATGCCGGCGCCGACGTCGTCGGATCGGATGACGTGGTGGAAAAGATCAGAGGGGGATGGCTCGAATTTGATCGGGTCATCGCCACCCCGGACATGATGGGGAGCGTGGGCAAGTTGGGGAAAATACTCGGCCCTCGCGGCCTGATGCCGAATCCGAAGGTGGGGACGGTGACGTTTGATGTAGCCAGGACCGTCAAGGAACTGAAGGCCGGCAAGGTGGAATTCCGCGTGGAAAAGGCCGGTATTGTTCATTGCCCGATCGGCAAGGCGTCGTTCGGGGCGGAGAAATTGAAGGAAAATTTTATTGCCCTTGTGGAAATGATCATCAAGTTGAAGCCCGCATCGAGCAAGGGCATTTATATCAGGAGTGTCTCGCTTTCAACCGTCATGGGTCCCGGGGTGAAGGTGGATCCGCTTGCCGTCCGGAATGTCTAGTGCCATAGCCTTTGGCGCGGCAAGGGGTATTTGAAAAAAAGGGTCTGAGACAGCAGGTACAGGAAGTTTAAACGCGATCGGTCGGCCTGCCGAGACTGAAATGACTGTTTAGGTCAAGGTAATCTTCCTGTATACTGTTCTCTGACGTTCAAAGGGGCTTTCTTTAGGAAGGCGCAAGGAAAATTTTCAGCAGGAAAGGGGGGTAAGGATTGGATCGGAGAACGAAGGAGCAGGTTGCTAATGAACTTCATGAGAAACTGAAAGATTTCAAATTGGCCGTTCTGACCGGTTACAGCGGTATGGACGTGGCGAAGATGACGGCCTTGAGGGTTGTCCTGCGTAAATCCAACGCAGAGCTCAGGGTCGTGAAAAACTCGCTGCTGTCCATCGCATCGCGTGAAACCAGTTTCAGCGCGCTGGATGGGAATTTCAAGGGTCCTTTGGCCTTGGCGATCACTTACGGCGATGTGATCGAGACCACTAAGGCGCTCGTTGATTTTGCAAAAAAGAATGCCAATCTTGAGATCAAAGCAGGCATGATGGATGGCAAAATTCTGAGTAGAGATCAGCTCACCATTCTCGCCGAGTTGCCGAGTCGCGAAGTGCTGATCGGGAAACTGCTTTCTCTGATGGTCGGGGTACAGACCTCTCTCGTCAATGTATTGAGCGGGGTTCCGAGGAATTTTGTGCAGGTTCTGGACGCCTATCGAGCGAAGAAGGCTTCAGAGAACTAATCATTACATACAGGAAGGAATAGGAAAATGGCGAACGAGATAACCAAAGAAGATGTTGTAAAATTTATCGAGGGGATGACGGTTCTTGAACTTTCGGAACTGGTGAAGGAATTGGAAGTGAAATTTGGGGTGTCCGCCGCCGCGCCGGTTGCCATGGTCGCGGCAGGAGGGCCGGCACAGGCTGCTCAGGTTGAGGAAAAGACGGAGTTTGATGCAATCCTCACCGGGTTCGGCGATCAGAAGATCCAGGTGATCAAGGTTGTCAGGGCGATTACAGGCCTCGGACTCAAGGAGGCCAAGGATCTGGTGGACGGTGTTCCCAAGCCGATTAAAGAGGCTGTTTCTAAAGATGAGGCCGCCGATATCAAGAAGAAGATAGAAGAAGTCGGCGGAACAGTTGAGATTAAGTAAGTTGTCTGCACTTAAATAAAAGATCGGGGCTGACATAGAATGCTGAGTGCTTGGGCCTGGCTCGGTACTCAGCACTCTTTTAACGCAGCACTGATCGTGCCGCCGGATCAAGCCGAAAGGAAGTTATGGGCGTATTTAGAAAAAATTTTGGCCGTATCAGGAGAATATTGGATATCCCGAACCTGATCGATATCCAGACCGACTCCTATAAGAAATTTCTTCAGGAAGGGATCAATCCGGATAAAAGGGCGAACTATGGTCTGCAGGGCGCCTTTCACAGCGTCTTTCCTATTTCGGATTTCAGCGGAAAATGTTCCCTGGAGTTCGTCAGCTACAGGATTGGCGCCGTCCGGTATGATCAGCAGGAGTGCGTCCAGAAAGGAATGACTTACGCGGCGCCGCTGAAGATTGTGGTCCGACTGGTCGTTTTTGATACGGAGCGGAATATCGAACCCAAGCCCATCCGGGACATCAAGGAGCAGGAAATCTACTTTGGTGAGATCCCTCTGATGACCGAAAATGGCACCTTCATCGTCAACGGGACGGAGAGGGTCATTGTCAGCCAGTTGCACCGTTCACCGGGGATCTTTTTCGACCACGACAAAGGGAAAACCCTGGCCAGTGGGAAACTCATCTACTCGGCGCGGGTCATACCGATTCGCGGATCATGGCTCGATCTTGAGTTCGATTCCAAGGACCTCCTCTATGTCAGGATCGATCGGCGACGGAAGATGCCGGTGACGATCCTGCTCAAGGCGATGGGAAGCACCACGCAGTTCATCCTGAATTACTTCTATAATATCGAAACGGTGCTGATAGAAAAAGGCAAGCTCCACATGGCCGTCAATGATTCTCTCATCGGGGAAAAGACCCCGGAGGATATCAAGACGAAGGCGGGCGAGGTGATTGCCAAGAAGGGGAGAAAGATCTCCAAACCCCTTGTGAAGAAGATGATCGATTCCGGGATCACCCGGATACTTGTAAACGAAGAAGATATCATCGGCCGGAT
>MICN01000088.1 GCA_001829875.1 Syntrophus sp. GWC2_56_31 | reverse complement strand
GACGCCAGGATCAAGCCATTCAGAATTCAATTGACACACATGGACGTACTTCATATACTCCAACCGTCAAAAGCGATGTCTTATCCACGGGACGACGGTAAAGGGCATCAAAATGAAAGTATCGTATAAAGCTGCGCTTCTATCCGCGTTTGTCTTTCCCGGCGTTGGTCATCTCTATTTAAAAAGGTATTGGCGGGGTCTGGTTATCCTGTTTTTTGTCATTCCCGGATTGGGCTACATGATATGGTCGGCCACGGTATCTGCACTCAATCGCCTCGATGACGCTATGGTTAAGGTGCAGGGCGGCGCCGCGAATCTCAAAGAGCTTTCAGTCATTGTCGGATCAAACATGTCAACCACGGATCCCTATCTTGACGCTGTCTTCTATATCATTGTTTTCCTTTGGATATTTTCCACCATCGATGCCTATAGAATCGGAAAGCAGGAACGATGAACACGATCAGAATGGACAAGCTGGAAAAGGCGCTCTTGCCCTATGAGAAGCAACTTCAGCGTCAGGAAAGATTCAGGAGATTGCTTGGGGTGAAGGAAGTCGAGCAGCCCACCTACCAGAGGTACATCACGGGCCCGATCGAACGTTTTGAAAAGACCCGGATGGCCTTTCTCTGCATGCGGCCCGACAACCCCTACGGAGAGGAACTGCGCAGAAAGTTCAAGGAACGGACAGGGTACGACCATTATCTCAGCCCTCTTCCCTACGAGGAACTGGACTACGAAGATCGCATCGGTCGCGCCATGGCCGACGCGAGCTACCGCGGGTGCGCCGAGTACGAACCGAAACCTTTTCCCGTGACGTCTCCGGCAGGCCGTCTTCAGTTCGAAGACAGGGCCTGGGTGTCCCGGCTCATCAAAAAGGTCGGCTTGATGCTCGGCGCCGACATCGTACGGATCACCCAGCTCGATCCGCGCTGGGTCTACAAGGGGGTGGATATCTCCCATCCATATGCTGTTGTCGTGGCTGTACAGCACAAACCCAGCCTGGTGAATCTGGCCCCCTCCTATTTCTCATGGGGCTCCACCGCGGACTCTTACAGCAGGCTCAAACTGATCACCACGCAGTTGACCGATTTTATCCGGGGGCTTGGCTATGACGCCATGTACCGCGAGACCCGTGGAGGCGGCAATCCCGAACTGAATATGGTCCCCATAGGCCTGGATGCGGGCATCGGGGAATTCTGCCGGACGGGGAGAGTCCTCTCACCCGAATACGGCAACAACATGCGCCTCAAGGCGGTAACCACCGACCTGCCGCTACAGCCGGACAATCCTATCTCTTTTGGCCTCCACGACTTCTGCATGGCTTGTGAGAGCTGTGCTAAGCATTGCCCCGCAGGCGCCGTGCCCACGGGAGAGCCGAGCGATCGAATCCCCAATCCGGTCCACAACAACCCCGGTTTCCGCAAGTGGTGGATCAACGCGGAGAAATGCCTCATCTTCTGGGGGATCAACAAGAGGAAGTGGCCCAGTTGCGGCGGCCGCTGCATCGCGGTCTGCCCCTGGATCAAGCCGATGAATCGGTTTCATAATACCGTGAGATGGCTGGCCATCCACTCGCCCATTTTCGTAAAGCGATTTCTCGTTCGGATGGATGAATTTCAAAGAAGAGGAAATAGGAGATGAAAAAAATTATTTCTTTATTTTTTGTCGCAGCATTTTTCTTTGGGTTGACGAGTTTGGCCGAGTCCCAGCCATCAAAGCAGGAACAGGAAAGGCAAAGCCGGCTCCGCTCAGAACAGTTAAAGGCAAAACAGGATACGGAAAAACGGATTAGGCAAAAACAGGAGCAGGAAAGGCAAGCCCGGCTCCGCTCAGAACAGTTAAAAGCAAAACAGGATACGGAAAAACGGATTAGGCAAAAACAGGAGCAGGAAAGGCAAGCCCGGCTCCGCTCAGAACAGTTGAAAGCAAAACAGGATACGGAAAAACGGATTAGGCAAAAGCAGGAACAGGAAAGACAAGCCCGGCTCCGCTCAGAACAGTTGAAAGCAAAACAGAATACCGAAAAACGGGTAAGAGAACGCGGGCGACAGTAAGGAAGAACTCATTTCCCCCGCACCTCCACCGCCGCATCGTATAATGTACTGCCCCGTCCGCTGTCGGTCAGGCGCTGGGAGGTCAGGGCATTCACCCCGCGTCGGCCGGGGATGAATTCTCGCCACCAAACCCCTTCGGTGACCACCGTTCCCGCCGGGACCCGCTCCGTGGCCTTCAGGACAAACACCACCTCGCCGAGGTCATTGTATGCGATCACCCGCCGGCCGTCGGTTAGCCCGCGTGCCGCCGCATCCTGCGGGTGCATCATGAGCGCCATGCACTCCTGTTTCTCCCGCAGGCCATCCTGTTCGTAGAAGCTGGAATTGAGGGCGTAGGGCGTGGTTGCCGGCTGCAGGCGCAGGGGAAAACCGTCCCCCGCGGCGTGTGTGGCAAGCAGGCGCGGCAGCGGTTCCGGCTCCCGGTCGCTTAGGATTTCGATCCGGCCGGAGGGGGTCTTCCAGTCGCATTTGGACTTTGAAGGCGGCGTCAACAACACCGGCTCGCCCTCCCGCAGGCTTCGGGTCATCCCGGCATCCCGCCAGGGGGTTTCAAAATCGAGCAACTGCTCGACCAGGTCATCGGCCGACTGCTTAAAAAAAGGTTCATCCCATCCCATGCCGCCGGCCAGGAGTGAAAACACCTCCCAGTTCGATTTTGCCTCCCCCACCGGCGGGATGGCTGCGGCGCAGCGCTGAGACTGGTAACCGCCGTAACAGCGGTACAGGTCGGGCTGTTCCAGCGAGGAAGCGGCCGGCAGGACGATATCGGCATAGCGCGCCGTGTCGGTCAAAAAACGCTCGTGCACCACGGTGAACAGGTCGTTGCGTTCAAGGCCTTTGATGACGGCGTTCTGATCGGGCGTCACGGCAGCCGGATTGGAATGGTAGACGTACAGGGACATGATGGGCGGATCGCCGAGTTCGCTGAGCGCCGCGCCCAACTGATTCATGCTCACCAGGCGCGTCGGCCGCTCCATGAAGTCCTCCCGCGTGACCCGCTGCAGGGGGAAAGCGTCCCCGGTGGAGGTGCCGGTAAAGAGGCCCCCGCCGGGGCGCTGCCATGCCCCGCTGAGGGCGGGCAGGCAGGCGATAGTACGGACGGTCATGGCGCCGTTGCCATAGCGGGTGAGGCCGCACCCCAATCGGATAAAAGGCGCCTTGGCGGCGGCAAATTCCCTCGCCATCCGTTCGATGATGGCAGCGGGCAGACCACAGACCGGCGACATCCACTCCGGGGTGCAATCGCTCAACACCTTTTCGGCGAAGGCCTCGAACCCGAGCACGTTATCCCGGATAAATGCCTGCTCCGTCAGCCCCTCACGGACCATGACGTGCATCATCCCCAAGGCCAGGGCGCCGTCGCCGCCGGGGCGCACGATGAAGGCCTCGTCCGCCGCCTCGCACGTCGGCGTGCGATAGGTATCGATGGCCCACAAGCGGGCGCCGCGCCGCCGGGCGGTCAGCGCGTCCCGCATGACGTGGATGCTCGTGGAGGCGGCGTTGATCCCCCACAGGATAGCCAGGTCGCTCTGCTCGATCTCCGCCGGGTCCATGGCCGCGGTGTCTCCCATGACCGCCCTCCAGCCCGCCTCCTTGGCCGGGGAGCAGATGGTCCGCTCCAGACGCGAAGCGCCCAGCTTGTGGAAAAAGGGATGCCCGCTGTTCCGCTGCACCAGCCCCATCGTGCCGGCAAAGGAATAGGGCAGGACGCATTCTCCCCCGAAACGGACGATCAGGCCCTTCCAGCGCGATGCGATGCGCTCGATCGCCTCATCCCAGGAAAGGGGCTCGAAACGCCCTTCTCCCTTGGGACCGGTCCGCAGCAGCGGAATCTTCAGGCGGCGCGGCGAGTGGACCGTGCGCTCGTAGTGGTTCATCTTGGGGCAGAGCAACCCGCGGGTCACGGGATGGGCGGGATCGCCTGAAACGCGTACGGCGCGGCCACCTTCGACCTCCACCAACAGGCCGCAGGTATCGGGACAGTCGTACGGGCAGACGGAGCGCACCATGTTAGGGCTCATGAAATTTTCCTTTAGAGTTTCAAATGTTCCTTTTTCCGGTACGCCATCCCTTCTTCCTCTTTCACAAACGTGACCCATGGGAGCTGCCGGACCAGACCGTGGTCTTGGGCCGAGGGTAATGAGAATGCCTCGATTTGTCAACGATAAAGAGCGAAGCTTTTTGCTCGTACGGCGGGGCTCGCGGGTTGCGCTCCCGGTGATCGTGAAGCGAATCGTTGTGTGTTTTTTCTTGACGAATCTTTTTCTTGAAAATAAACTGCATTTCAAATAGTGTGAGCTAGTGACCGACAGTGAATCGGCTAGGGGAAAATGCTAACGGAAAGGAGGTGAGAAAGTGGGTAATAGATTCTGGAGGATTTTTATAGTCAGTGTCTGCATCTTGTGCTTTGTGGCTCTGGGCGCAGCCTTCGCTCAAAAGAAAGTGGGCGGGGGGGATATCAAGTATGAATCCAAAAAGCAGGGGGCGGTCCTTTTCAGCCACGAAAAGCACATGAAGGTGCCCGATACGAAATGTAACGCCTGCCATACAAAAGTCTTCAAGATGAAGAAAGAGGCGAAGATTACCGAGGCGGACCATAAAGAGACCAAATATTGCGGAACCTGCCACGACGGTAAAAAGGCCTTTGCGCAGACGGACAAAGCCGATTGCGCCAAATGCCACAAGAAGTGATCCATCCCTTTAAAAAGTCCTGAATCCAAACTGGCGTTGGGCGGAGTCTCAACGCCAGTTTTTTATTACGTCACATTTGCCTTTACTTTATTCTTCTGCTGTGCCATAGATAAATGAGTATTTCATAAATAATAACAAGGGGTAAATCATGGAAAAATTGGAATGTCCTCACTGCGGCGGGGCCCTGCCAAACGGGGCGACTCTCTGCGGGGAATGCGGAAAGGAATTCAACAACACAAACGAGGAGGCCACATCGCCTCCGGAAGTGCGGCAGGACAGGAAGAATATCTATGCGATTCTCGCCGTTTTCCTCGTCGTGGTAGGGGGCGTAGCCCTTCTGATGATAACGGGTGTGTTGCCGAATCCTATCAAGGGCGGCGGTTCGACCGCGGCCATCGTCAACGGAGAAAAGATATCCACAGCCGAAGTGGACCAGAAATTTGAGGTCTTCAAGAAGATGTCCGGGCCGGGGGGAAAAATGGATTCTTCGGACGCGGCAGGTAAAGCGGCTGTGGCTCAAGTAAGAATGCAGATTTTGGATTCCCTGATCCAGGAAAAAATACTGGTCACCGAGGTCGCCCGGCAAAAGATCACCGTGACTCCGCAGGAGGTCGCCGAGCGAATCGCCGCCATCAAGAAAGGATTGAATCTTTCCGACAAGGATTTTGAGGATTTTTTAAAGAATCACTCCATGAGCTTGGTCAACTTTGAAAAACGGGTCGAGAAAGATGTTCTGATTGCCAAACTCATCGACAAAGGCACCCAGGAAAAAGGCATAACCAAGGAGGCCTGGCTCCAGCAGCTGAACCAGGCGGCAAAGGTGGAGGTATTGGCCAAATAATCCTGACGGCTTCGTAAATACTTTTTACGAAGCCGTCCCTTTTTTCACGACGATAAGGCCTTATACGATCTGGCCGGCCCCTGCTCTGCGGAAGAAAGACGTGAGGATTTCATCTCACTCCCGCCCTCCCCGTTTCCCATCGAGGAACGCCAGCACCTCGCGTTCATTTTCAACCGCTTCCGAACAGTATATCCACAGATGGTAGATCTCCAGCCCGAAGACGGTCGCTCCCGCCGCAAACACGGCCCAGAAGTTCTCCGGCAGTTTGCCCGAGAAATGGTAAAAGATATAAAACCCCGCGAGATAACCCACATGGGCCACGCCACCATACCGGCCCGAGCCGCTCATCATGCGGGCGAGGATGAGGATGATGGCGGAAAATACGTAAAGCAGGAGTACCGCGCTGATCATCTTTACGGAAGGGGGCCTGCCCAGCGCCGCCCTGATCGCTCCCGGGAGCGACGGGCAAAAAGAGAAGTTGTTGAGCGCGGCGATGCTAAGGAGAAGAAAAAGGGCCGTGGAAAGAAGCTCCTTTGTAAGCTTGCTTTGGAGTTTACGGATATTGACAAGCGTTTCCTTCCGGAGCCGAGCGTTGTTTTTTCTGAACTCCGGCGTTTCCTTCTCTCCCGCCGGGCGATTCATTCCTCCTTTTTCCATCGCGCCTTTTCCTGCCGGAGGCTGATCAATTCGCCGACAAGACTCCTGATATTCCCGGCCAGTGTCTCGATCTCCGCTGCGCAGGGAGGGATTTTCTGCTCGACTCCTGCAATGGCCTTCTCCGTAAAATCCGCCAGCAACCTCAGCGGGATAAAGACATACCGTCTCAGCAGCGCCGCCACCCCCCCGACGGTGACCAGAAGAACCATGATACTGAAGATCACCATTCGGCTCCTCATGACCGCAAGATTGTTGACCAGGGGTACGGCGGAAAGGCCGATATCCAGCGTGCCGAGGATCTTCTGCTCCGCGGTGTGGATATGACAGGCAGCCTGAACGCAGCCCGGTTCGTTATAGATGGGGGCGGTGATGGCAATGACATCTTTCCCCTTTTCATTGATGAAACGTCGCGCCTGCTTCATATCGCCGAGGGTAGCGGAGGGAACGGGGCCGCTGTGGCATTCGATGCAACCCGCGGCATTCTTGTCCAGGAGCCGACCCGTTTCGCTGTGGTTGCTGGAAAACATGATGAGTCCCTTCTTGTTGAAGATACGCACATGCTCCACGTTCTCCTGGGTTCCTATGTTGTCGATGATATTGGCGAGCGATTCCCTGTCGTCGCGAAGCATGGC
>MICN01000087.1:36407-39093 GCA_001829875.1 Syntrophus sp. GWC2_56_31 | reverse complement strand
TCGGATACGGGCAAATTCATGATTTGGCTTTCTATCCTCTCTAAATTATCCACAGACCTCATAAAGCACTCCTCATCCATACCGCTAAAGGTATTTTACTGACGTGATAATTTTGGGCTCAGCAAGCCACAAAGTCAAGCACTTTCATTGACAGCACTTTCATCGAAATTTTTTTCGTCAGGTACACATTCGGGATTGTTTCACCAAGCCATGCCGTCTTCTCTTCCTCATGCCAAAGACCATCACCCCCGCAGGGGCAGAAAAAACTTGACAGCTTCAGAACGGCTTGATACCGAATTACGAAATAAGATAAGGAGGAGATGATGGAAAAACTGATTTTGGATATCGAAGCCCGAAGCGCCGAGGAGTTAATCAAGCATTCGAAGGGTCCGGGAACAAGATATGTCTTTTCAGATCACAACAACAATCCCGAAGGCAATATTTATGTGATTATGCGCACGGTCGAGAATGTTGATCATCCGGAAATGCATATTGAGCCGCACCAGCATGATTTCGAGAGCCTATTCATTTTCAAGGGATATAATCCGGATATGTCCGGGTTGGTGGTGGAAGTTCTTCTGGGAGATCAGTGGCACAGGGTTGAATCGCCCAAGACGATCAGGATACCGGCCGGATTGAACCACAATTATCGTTTTATCAAAGGTTCGGGGGAATATTGGAACATCGTCCTCACCCCCGGTGCGAACTACAACAAGACCGTAAGGTAACATCCGTGCGAGACAAGGAGGAAGGGAAATGAAAAAAGCCGCAGTGATACCAATGCTGGCATCAAGCCTGATACTCACCGTCATCACTCTTCTACACGGCCTTTATGTGCAACCTGCCCGCGCCGCTGAATATCCGACGAGGCCGATCCGGATGATCGTGCCGTTTCCTCCCGGAGGCGGCAACGATATCCTGGCGCGTGCCGTCGGCCAGCGCCTCTCCCCGGTCATCGGTCAGCAGATCATCATCGACAACCGCGGCGGGGCAGGCGGACAGCTCGGCGCAGATCTCGCGGCCAAGGCCGAGCCGGATGGGTATACGATTTTTCTCGGCAGCATCGGCAATTTGACGTTTCTTCCCGTATTGAAATCGAGACTGCCGTACGATCCGGTCAGGGACTTCTCACCGGTGATCCTGCTGGCGACCTCTCCCTTCATTCTCGTGGTCAATCCTGCGGTCCCGGCGAAATCGGTGAAAGAATTGATTGCGCTCGCCAAGGCCAAGCCCGGGCAACTCAATTACGGCTCGGCAGGCTCGGGTTCGTCGCTGCATATGACTGCAGAACTCTTCAAGCTCGAGGCCGGCCTCGACATCACGCATGTCCCCTATAAAGGCACATCGCCGGCGCTTATCGACCTTCTCGCGAATCAGGTGCAGATGATCTTCAGCACCATGCCGTCGATGGTGCCCCATGTGAAAACGGGCAAGCTGCGCGCACTCGGAGTATCGAGCATGACTCGCGCGAAGGCCGTACCCGACGTTCCGACGGTCGCCGAAGCCGGCGTGCCCGGCTTCGAAGTGCTCAACTGGCAGGGGATCGTCGTTCCGAAAAAGACGCCCGATGCGATTGTCCAAAAACTCAACAGCGCCCTGCTGACAACGCTCAAATCGCCGGAAATGATCAGCTCGCTTGCGACGCAGGGGCTCGATGCGGCCGGAGGCACCCCGGAGCAGTTCGGTGCACTGATCAAATCCGAAATCGATAAATACGGAAAAGTCGCGAAGCAGGCAAAGCTCAGGATCGAGTGATTCAGCCGACTACTGGAGCAAATTATAGGCCGCCGGATCGAAGGGCGAACCCTTAACCCCTCCTGATCACGGATAAATACTATCCATAAAAATGCTTTGATTGTGTTCAAGTTTATGTTATGTTCATGAATAATGAACAAATGTAAAAGGTGAACATGCAATGAATCGGATCAACGGAAATAAGGAAGCTGAAATCTTTCAGAAAGCAGTCGAAGCATTTCGAAGGAATGCACCTGTTAAAGCTAAGATCAAAGCTTTGAAGGCGGAAACGAGGCCGCTGGTTGCCGGGCTGCGCCCGGACTATCTTTTGACAATTATTGTTCAGGGAAGAGAATTTCATTATTACGCCGAGATCAAGACCGCGGTCACAAAAACGAATCGACTCCTGCTGCTCATGGGAAGGGAGCGCCTACCGCAGCCCCTTTTGGTTGTTGCGAGATACATCAATCCGCAAATGGCGGAGCAATTGCGGGTGGATGGTATGGAATTTATCGACACCGCCGGCAATGCATTTCTCAATCAGCCGCCTTTTTATGTGTTCATTAAGGGGAATAGACTGCCGGAGCGGCACCGCGATGGACAAACCAAAAGGGCCTTCAAAGCCGCCGGACTCCGATTGATATTTGCCTTCCTCTGCAATACCGGTCTGGAAAACCGGACATTCCGGGAGATTGCCGCGGGTGCCGGCGTCGCCCTGGGGACCGTCGACTGGATTATCAGGGAGCTGAAGGAACTGGGCTATCTCCTGGATATGGGGAAAGAGGGTTATCGGCTCATCAAGAAAGACATATTATTGCAACGTTGGGTCACCGCCTATCCGGAGCAGTTGAGACCCCGACAGATGCTTGGGCGTTACCGCGGCGAGCAAGGCTGGTGGCAGAGAAAAAACATGGACCGCCTAAAGGCGCAATGGGGCGGGGAAGTCGCCGCG
>MICN01000087.1:0-36397 GCA_001829875.1 Syntrophus sp. GWC2_56_31 | reverse complement strand
GCCCCGGAGCTCAATCCGCTGCTGATTGAAAACCGGCTCCGAAAGGATATCGCGGGCGATGTCGAAATACTCGAACGATTCTGGAAACCCGACGAGCAGCGAACTGATGGAGAGCTGGTGCACCCGATCCTCGTTTACGCTGATCTCCTGGCGACGGGGGACCAGAGGAACATCGAAACGGCCAGGATGATCTATGAACAACATATCCTTCGACTTGTCGGGGAAAATTGACCGGCCGACAATCAATGCCCTATCTGCCTTGAAGCGCGAGTCGGACGCCTTGAACATTCCCTTTTTTGTCGTGGGCGCCTTGGCGAGAGATCTGATACTGAAACATGGGTATGGGGTGGAACCTTCCCGGATCACACGGGACATCGATCTGGGTGTCAGGGTCGCGGACTGGGAACAGTTCGACCGATTGAAGGATGCCTTGATTGCCACCGGAAAATTCACTTCCACGCGGGAGAGGCAAAGATTCCACTACGAAACCGTCTGGATTGATATTGTTCCTTTCGGCGATATTACGGACGAACGAAAGAGGATCAGTTGGCCTCCCGAGCACTCAATGTTCATAAGTGTGGTCGGCTTTGACGAGGCCTACGAGTCCTCTGTGACAGCCAGACTGAGTTCCGCTCCAGAACTGGATATCCGACTGCCGACACTGGCTGGTCTGGCGCTGTTGAAGGTCATTTCATGGGCGGAACGATATCCCGAACGCGCCAAGGATGCGGGAGATCTCCTGATGATCATGCAGAAATACGAAGATGCCGGAAACCTGGAGAGGCTTTATGAGCAAGAACGGGATCTTCTCGAAGAAGAGGCGTTTGACACCCGGCTGGCCGGTATCCGGTTGCTGGGTCGTGATATGGCCCGGATCGCCGTACCCGATACGGTGGTGACAATTACAGTAATTTTGGAGGCCGAAACCAAGCAAGGTTCTCCATACCGATTGATCATCGATATGATCCGGGGCTTGCCGTTGCGCTATGAAAAGTTTGATGAGGTCCAGCTTCACCTGGAAAAGCTGAAACAAGGGTTTGTCGAGGCATTGACGGAAAAGGAACACTAAGATCAGCATGGCCGGAAGTTCATCTTGAATAGAGGGAGCCAATGTGGATTGATGGTGTCGATTTCGACGGACGACTGATCAAAGCGCTGCATAAGCAATCCCTGAATGCCCGGCATGAGCAACCATTGGTCGTCTTTGCCGGGGCCGGTGTTTCCATTGGACCTCCTTCAAATTATCCGGACTTCAAAGGATTGACTCTGGAAATTGCGAAGTGGTCGGGCTATGAGTGGGATTCGAAAAATGAGGCTATCGATCGTTTCCTCGGCCGACTGGATCAAAACGGCATTAAGATCCATCAACAGGTAGCCGAGCGTTTATCATCTCCCGTTTCAAGACCCACGGCCCTTCATGAAAATATCCTGAAGCTCTTCGGAAGGTGGGATCACATCCGGATCGTCACGACCAATTTTGATGCTCACTTCGAAACAGCGGCCGTCACAATCTATGGGCAGAAACCTATAGTCTTCCGGGCGCCTGCCCTGCCGTTGGGGAATGACTTTGCGGGGATTGTCTGTCTCCACGGCAGCGTCCGGGATGACCCGAAGAGGCTGATTCTGACCGATCGGGACTTTGGCCGCACCTACCTGACGGAGGGATGGGCGACCCGCTTCCTCCTGTCCCTGTTCGGCCGCTATACGGTCTTGTTTGTTGGTTACAGCCACGACGACATCGTGATGCACTATCTCTCCCGCGGATTGCCCCCTGATAAAAACGGGCTACGATTCGCACTGGTTCGGGCCGATGACGATCTGCAAAAATGGGATAATCTCGGCATCAAGGCTCTCTCATTTCCGTTCGAGGGGAGGGATGACTATATAGGATTGGACAAGGCATTTGCCGGCTTTGTGGCCCATGCCAACCGCGGCATCCTGGAGATCGAACAGCGGATTAAAACGCTCGTCGAAGGTCTTCCGACGTCATTGGATGACGAAGCCAGGGATTTTCTGGTCGATGCCCTCACCGATATCGTATCGGTCCGTTTTTTCACACATCATGCAAAAAAACCGGAGTGGCTGGCCTGGGTCTCCGAACGGCCATTACTGTCCCCGCTGTTCAGCCAAGGCGATCTCACCGAAATCGACCAGGATTTTATGGATTGGATTGCACAGAATTTCGCCGTTGAGCACCCCGATGCAGTCTTTGCCGTTATGAATCGGCACAGTAAAACGCCGCATCCTCGTTTCATGCAAGGGATTACGGGGCGCCTTGCTTACTCCAGGGATGTCCCTGATCGGGAAGTGATCTCTAAATGGATTCCCCTCTTGCTTGAATTTCTCCCGTTTGTCAGCCACCGTGCAGATCAATCAGCGTTTTCGTACATTTTGAAGCTGGCTCTCCGTCAAGGGGCGTTCGCTGCCGCCGTCCAATTGCTCGACCATCTCACCCGACCCTACTCTATTCTGAAAGAAGCGATCGCTTTCCCCGATGAAAATGATGGGCGCAAGATCGAGATGGAAATAGGTTTCTGCGGAGATTATCATACACTCAAAAGAGTCTGGGATAAGGAAGGCAAACCGCATCTGCCCGATCTTGCATTTTTACTCTGGCCGGCATTGGTGCAGAACCTCAATCAGTCGTTTTTGCTGAGTTGCAGTTGGGGTATGGCAACCGCCCAGTGGGACCCCTTGAGCATGCATCGATCCGCCATCGAACCGCATGACCAGGACCAGTTTCCCCATTCGGAAGACCTCCTGATCGATGCAGCGAGGGATTGCCTCGAATGGGCTTTGGAAAACTCGCCGGAGGTGGGACAGGCATGGATCGATGCGGCGGCTGCCATGGAACCGCTGCTGTTGCGGCGCCTGGCGGTGCATGGGATGGGCGTGACAACCCATAAGGACGGAAACACCAAAATCCGCTGGCTGATTGACAAGGGATTCCTCTTCATACATTGGATGAAGCATGAGGTTTTTCAATTGCTGAAAAAGGCCTATCCGGGAGCCGATCCAGCGTTAAGGAAAGCGTTGTTGACGATCATCGAAGAAGGGATTGATGCGCGGCCGGAAAAAGATGAAGAGGCTCCGATCAGAAAGGCGTATAAAAAATCTGGGTTCTTTCACTGGCTGTCCCAGGCGGATCCCGACTGTCGTGAGGTGGCAGACCGTTTGGCCGATATCAGACAAGCTCACGCCGGGATCGTCTTCGAGCCTGAAGCGCACCCCGATTTAAATTATTGGATGTCGAGCGGCGGTTTCGGCCATCGCAGTCCGCACTCCGTGGAGGAACTCCTGGGAAAGCGGCCCGCGGAATGGTGGAAATTCATCGTGGACTATCGGGGTGATCCGTTTGAGGGACCCGGTCGGGACGGTCTGCTCGGAACCATCAGAGAGGCTGTTCAGCAAGACTTTGCCTGGGGGCAAGAACTTGCCGACCTCTTGATCGAACATGCCGATCCGGCATCGGATCTATGGAGAAACGTCCTACACGGATGGTGGGGCGCCCGTCTTTCGACTGCACAATGGAAGATCGTATTGACCACTATGAATAGCGAGGGCCTGACTCGAAATCACGTCCACGACATTGCAGACCTGCTGCTGATGGGTGTGGAGAAGAAAGAGGGGATCCCGGTTCGGCTCTTGAGCTTGGCCGATCGGGTGGCAAAACAGGTTTGGGCGGTACTGGCAAATGAGGATGGGGAGATGGAGGACCGGGACCGGTTGGGAAGGGCGATCGATCATCCGGCCGGCAAGCTGGCCGAATTCTGGCTTAATACTCTGTCCCGGGGCAGAAAAAAAACCGATCCAAAACAAGGGATGCCGAAGCGTTTTAGGGATCGTTTCACCATGATCATCTCCGATGGCGGCAATGCCGGAGCTCTCGGCCGTGCAGTGCTGGCCAGCCAACTTCGGTTTTTGTTCTCCGTGGATGAAGCTTGGACGAAGACGCATCTTATTCCATTGATGGATTGGGAAAGGGATGCCCTTGTGGCGCGTCAGGCGTGGTCGGGGTGGCTTGCTGCGGGACGTCCTACGGAGCCGCTCCTTACCGAGCTTCTCCCCTATTACAGAAAAGCCTTTCACCGTCTTGCTTCGGAACTCCGGGAAGAAGGGGAGCGATTCACCGAGCATGTCACTTACATTTCGCTATTTTTCATGGACGACCCCAGGGATAACGGGTGGCTTTGGGAGTTTCTGAAAGCGACTTCCAATGAAGATCGCATTCACTTTGCTTCTGAGATCGGTCGTCACCTGACACCCATGTCGAATGAGGTCAAGAAAGGTCTGTGGGACCGGTGGCTGAAGTCATACTGGCAGGGGCGCAACCAGGGGATTCCCTGCCTGCTTTCCAATGGCGAGCTTTGTGAAATGGTGAAATGGGTTGTCGAACTGGAACCGGTTTTTACCGAGGCGGTCGAAGGGATCCGTAATGGGAGGGTACCGCATTTCGATAATACTTCGATGTTTTACCGCCTGGAACAAGAAAAAAAGGACATGGTCAAACGGATTCCAGAGGCTGTCGCACGGCTGCTTGTTCACCTGACATCAGATGCGCAAATGCCCAGATATTTCTGCCATGAACTCGAACCATTGGTGGACCAACTCATCTCGGCCGGGGCGCCGCAACGTTTATTAGAAAAGCTCTGCGAGAATCTGGCTGCTATAGGATGCCCGAATACTTCGAACTTACTTAACAATCTTGGCAATAACTTGTCATAGAGAAGTATGACGGATGATGAGATTTCAACACTAGCATCGTCCATTTCAGTGATTCGGTGAATCCGGAAGATTATTTTAAGGCCATTTTAGGCTGTGCTCAACTGGCAGGGGATCGTCGTTCCGAAAAAGACGCCCGATGCGATTGTCCAAAAACTCAACAGCGCCCTGCTGACAACGCTCAAATCGCCGGAAATGATCAGCTCGCTTGCGACGCAGGGGCTCGATGCGGCCGGAGGCACCCCGGAGCAGTTCGGTGCACTGATCAAATCCGAAATCGATAAATACGGAAAAGTCGCGAAGCAGGCAAAGCTCAGGATCGAGTGATTCAGCCGACTACTGGAGCAAATTATAGGCCGCCGGATCGAAGGGCGAACCCGCCACGAAGACCCGCGTTCCCAGTTCCCGGTCCAGCATGAACAGCCCCTGCTTGTTTTCACCGACCATCTCCAACTGGCGGCAGACCTTGTCCGTGTTGCTCTCTTCCTCGATCTGCTCGTTGGCAAACCAGGCCAGCAGCGGCTCCGCCGTGTAATCGTTTTCCTTGCGGGCGATCTTGATCAGGGAGTGGATCTTGGCGGTGATGAACTGCTCGTGGGCATAGGCGTCCTTCCAGGCCTCGAGCGGGCTCTTCCAAGTTGTCTTGAGCTGTTTGAGGTCCTTGAGGACGACAGGCGCTCCCCGGTTGGTCAGGTGATCGAAGAACTTCATGGCGTGGATGGTCTCCTCATGGACCTGACAGCGCATCCAGTGGGCCATGCCGTCGAGATTCTGCTGATGGAAGTAAGCCACCATGGAGAGGTAGATATAGGCGGACTCCAGTTCGTTCTTGATCTGATCGTTTATCGCATCATACATTTTCTTGTTGATCATCGGTTGTTCTCCTTTCAGGGCTAAAAAAAGTATGGGTACACAGTTGCATACACAGTACGGAAAGGAAGCCCCCCTTGTCAACGATAAAATGGCTATCGTATAATATCCTGTCGTATAATATCCTTGACACGAATCATCCTTTTCCGTATCCTTCAATCACGATAAAAAATAAATTCCTTATCAATTCAGATCATTTAAAATGAGGACTCCATGAGAGCAAAAGGTTTACTGATTCCAATCGTACTGTCGGTCTTCGTGTTATGCCCGCAAGCGTGGTCGGGCAGCCCGTGGCCGAATCTGTTATCCAATGCACGACCCCAGACTTGGTCGAGCAGTCCATGGCAGAATCTGTCGTCCGACAAACGCGCCGATGTACGGAAAACCATTATCGACGAACTCAACAAGCAGAGTGGAGCCTACTCCACCCCTCAGGAAGAGGTGGACAGCTGGAAGTTCATCGAGGAAGACAAAACCCGAGAAGATGAAATGTCTCGGGAAAACATCGATAATGCCGTTCTGTCCTTCACCAAAGCCAGGAATATGCGCGATGATCTGGCCGCCCAGGTTCGGTCTCTTTCGACGGACTCGGAAGACACCCTCCAAGCGATCAGGACGATCCGTACGACCATCGAGAAGATCGACAGCGGTCTTGCTCGCGGGAATCAGGAGATGAAGACTCTCCAGAAATCCTTCGAAACATGGTTGGGCATGGAGAAGCAGGGTTCCGACCTTGTTGCCGTCACGTACACGGTGGACATAAAAGACACACGAAGCGCTGCCCTCGAACATCTTGCCGATCGGATATCCGTAGCGCTGCTTACGGCACAGCGCAAAGAGGCTTACAAGCAACCCCTCTCAAAAGCCCTGGGCGGCGTCCTGTCGGCGGATTTCATTCGCGATGCGACGGACGAGGTCTTCATCGGGAATCGAGAAAAGGCGCTGCTCGTTGTGCTTGAAAAAGATAGCAAGAGCATCACGTATCTTCAACTGAAGCGCTTCGACTTTTATCCTTTCCAGAAGCCGAAAAAGGGACAGCCCCTGACAAAGGGCGATTCGCCTACTTTACCGGCTGTCATGGTCAATTCCCTGAAGGATCTGGATGCGTTCCTAAAAAAGTCCAATTATTCACTGAGCGGTAAAGATGCAAAAGAAGTAGATATTCTTATTCGTGATACGATGAAAGAGAACATGCAGACGGGGGAGCGGTTGAACGAGCGGCTCCGGTCCCTGCGGGAGAAAACCGCCAACCTTCAAAAGAAGATTGCCGACAGCCGTTCTGATCGGGAAATGTGGGCCGCTGCCCTGCAAAAGCAGGAGTCCCGTCACGAACCTATGCGGCGCGAGCTTGATAAAATTCGCGGAGGAATGGAAAGAGCGGAACAGTCATTCAAAGCGGCCCGGAATGCACTCGAAGCGAAGATGCGTCTTCAGGCAACGATCATTCCCGTAAGGGGTGCAGCTTTCCTCAAAGGTTCCCAGACACCGATCGAGGCTGCCGCCGATGCGATTGCGGATAAGCTGGCCGAGGTGAAAAATGACGCCGAGAAACAGTATTTCCGCAATACAAAGGAGGCGTCCCATCTCCTGAGGACCGACAAGATGGCGGAAGCGATCGAGACGGTATCCCGGATTACAGCGGTAAAGCCCTTGTCTTTTTCCATTGAAGGCGACATTGTACGGATTAAGGCGGCCTTCCGTGTTCAGACAACGCTGAAAGAAGAGACACCCTCCGAACGTATGGAGACCTCGGTCGATCCGATAAAGGCCTTCGAGTTGGTATTGATCAAGGGGGGGTGTTTCCAGATGGGAGACACCTTCGGGGATGGTCAGGCAGACGAGCAGCCTGTCCGCACGGCCTGCGTCGATGATTTCTACATCGGGAAATATGAAGTGACGCAGGGTCAGTGGCAGTCGGTTATGGGCAGCAACCCTTCGTTTTTCAAGAATTGCGGAGAAAAATGTCCGGTGGAGCAGGTCAGCTGGAACGATATTCAGGAATTTCTGACAAAATTGAATGCGAAGAGCGGGAAGAAATATCGTCTGCCCACGGAAGCGGAATGGGAGTACGCAGCGCGCAGCGGTGGCAAGAAAGAGAAGTATGCCGGGACAAGCAGCGATGACGAGCTCGGGAAATACGCATGGTACAGCGCCAACTCGGGCGGCAGTATACATCCATCGGGCCAAAAACAGCCCAATGGCCTGGGGCTGTACGATATGACCGGCAATGCCTGGGAGTGGTGTCAGGACTGGTATGGCGAGATGTATTACAGGCAAAGCCCCCGTAAGAATCCCGCAGGGCCGCAGAGCGGAACGCGCCGCGTCCTGCGTGGCGGAGCATGGCTCTTCGAACCGGCCGGCAGCCGGGCATCGACGCGTTACGGGCTCACACCGGAGGCAAAGGGCGACCTCTATGGTTTTCGTCTGTCAATCTCAGTCCCGAAGTGATTTCACCCCGTCAACGCTTCTTTGCGCTTCTTTTTAATGCCTGGAAGCATGACGATCAGAAGCAGCAATGCAACGAGTATCAGCAGGGTCGCCGACAACGGACGCATCATGAACGCACGCCACCAGTCACCGTCGGCAATCAAGAGCGCGCGGCGCAGGTTTTCCTCCATCATCGGTCCCAGAATAAAGCCCAGGAGAAGGGGGGCCGGTTCGCAACCGAGCTTGATGAACAGATAGCCGATGAAACCGAATATTCCCACCATCCAGATGTCGAAGGTATTGTTGTTGGTGGAGTACACCCCGATGGCACAAAACAGGACTATGGCGGGATACAGGAAGTGGTAAGGGACCGTCAGCATCTTGATCCAAATGGCAATAAGCGGCAGATTCAAAATCACAAGCATCAGGTTCCCAATCCACATCGAGACAATCAGACCCCAGAAAAGCTCTGGATTGTTGGTGATAACCTGCGGTCCCGGCTGAATATTGTGGATGGTCATGGCGCCTACCATCAATGCCATCACCGCATTGGTCGGGATTCCAAGCGTAAGCAAAGGGATGAATGACGTTTGGGCGCCGGCATTATTGGCCGACTCCGGCGAGGCAACGCCGCGGATGTTGCCCTGTCCAAAGGGAACTTCGTCGGTCCTCATGGCGACTTTCTTTTCGATGGCGTAGGCGGCAAAGGCGGCAAGCAGGGCGCCGCCGCCGGGCAGGATGCCGAGCATACAACCAACGACTGTCCCACGTAAAACCGCGGGCGTCATGTCCTTGAAGTCTTTTTTGGTGGGGAAGAGGCCGTGCACCTTGGACGTGAACACCTCGCGCTTGTCTTTCGATTGTCCAAGGTTGCCGATGATTTCGCCATAGCCGAAGATACCCATGGCGATGACCACAAATCCGATGCCGTCTGCCAGCTCGGCAATGTTTAAACTGAAGCGCTCGACGCCGGAATTGATGTCCGTTCCCACAACCCCCAGGAGCAGACCCAGCAGGATCATTGCGATAGCCTTGAGCAATGAACCCGTGGCCAGCAGCACAGCGCCGATAAGACCCAGTACCATGAGCGAGAAATATTCCGAAGGCCCGAACTTGAAGGCAAGTTCGGTCAGTGGCGTTGCAAAAGCGGCTAAAACCAGAACCCCCACCGAACCGGCGAAAAAGGAACCCATGGCGGCGGCGGTCAGTGCCGGGCCGGCACGACCTTTCCGGGCCATCTGATAACCATCGATACAGGTCACAACCGACGAGGGCTCACCGGGCAAATTCACGAGAATAGAGGTGGTCGATCCACCATATTGCGCCCCATAGTAAAGGCCAGCCATCATGATCAGTGCCGACACGGGGGGCAAGACGTAAGTAACGGGCAACAACATCGCTATGGTGGCGACCGGCCCGATGCCTGGCAGTACGCCGATAAGGGTACCTAAAAAGCAGCCGATAAATGCGTACATCACATTCATGGGAGTGATGGCTACGCTGAAGCCTAAATGCAGGTTTGAAATTAAATCCATCATTTCAGCTTTCTTAACCGGTGATGAAGGCAGGCCACACAGAAATGTTCAATTTCAGCAGTACAATGAACGCGAGATAGCTGCCCACTGCCAAGATGGTTGCAAGAATCATCGCTTGACGGATCTTGAAGGCGTGGCTTGCCAAACTGGCGATAAGGGTAAGGATATAAATCCCTGCGATCAAACCGGCAGCGGGTAGCCTGATACTGGGCAGGCCGCCGACCAATACGCCAAACGCCAAATTAGCACCCAGAATATAGGCCAAGGGTTTCCATGCCCAGGGACCAATCTTGTCTCCGTCTTCGTTTTTGATGATCAGCGCCTTGATCGTAATGATGACCCCTAGAGCGGCTATCAAGACCCCAAGCATGAATGGGAAATATCCCGGCCCCATATTGGAGCCGACACCAATCTCATATCGTGTGGCGCCCCAGGCGAAGCCGATGCCCACCACCATGAACAAAACGCCGGAGTAGAAATCTTTTTGGCTTTTAATTTTCATCCTTCAGCTTGTGATGGCTCTCACCACTGACTTATATCGTCCATTCGTCTTCCGCCTTTAAAAACAGCCGTCACCTTCGTGATATCGCTCATTGTAGTCAAAGGATCACCATCGACAACCAGGATATCTGCAAATTTTTCTGCTTCCAGAGAACCTACTTTTTCATCGACCCCGCACATGCAGGCAGCCTCCGTGGTTGCCGCCTGTAAGGCCTTCATCGGCTCTATGTTGAAACCAACCAGCGTCTCCAGTTCATAAGCAAAACCGCCGTGATTTCCGTCCGTGCCCAACGCATACCTCAGACCGGAATGGACAGCTTTGGTATACGCGGCGCGAACGTCGTCCCGAAACTTCACAAAACCTTTTGTCAGCTCAGGGGTACCCCTATTGATAATGCGTTGATCGCTTAAATAGCCGTTCTGGGTAACCGTCAACCATGCTTTTGCTTTGAGCATCATTTCTATGTCGTCATCATCCATATAGATTCCATGTTCGATCGTATCCACACCGGCTTCAACACAGTGTTTCAGCCCTACACCTCCATAACAGTGCGCCGCTACTTTTTTACCCACACAATGAGCCGTCTCCACAGCCGCTTGAATTTCTTCTTTGGTCATGAGTGACTGCATTTCATTGCGTTCCACCGTGCGTTCGGTTCCAAACTTGAAGTTTCTGAATTCGCCTTTGCTGCCGGTTACAAATACCTTCACCTGATCGGCGCCCGCATCGTGAATATTGATGCGGGCGGCTTTTCTGACCTCTTCTACGCCATCAAACGGGGTCCCCATGATACCATGCCCATAACTGGATCGAATCCCCTTGCCGCTTATTAACAACCTTGGTCCGGGTATTAATTCCTTTTCAACGGCGTCTTTTATCGCCACATCGATAAAGTCTTTTTCTCCCAGGCAACGCATCGTGGTCACTCCGGATAATAAATCACAACGAATATTGCGGGCTGCGCGAAGGGTTAGAGTTAACGTATCGTCTTTCATGGTTGCCGCATAGTTGGGCATTTGGGCACTTAAAGCCAAGTGGGTATGGCTGTCGATTAAACCGGGCAAAATCGTGTTATCACCAAAATCGATGATGTCGCTTTTGTCTGGTATGTGCATTTTTGATTCCATTCCCACGCCAACAATTTTTTCTCCATCGATGACGACACATCCGTCATGGATGACTTCATAACCGGTAAATATTTTTTTCCCTTTAAGGACTTTGACCATTTCATTCACCCTCTTCATTTGCAAATGCTAAATTTGGAAAGTATTTTAAAGCCGTGAGTCACCCCAGGGCGTTGCCTGCAGGGTGACTCACGAATAATGACTGGAATGACAAGCGTTGAAAAGCCGTCAGCGCGGCGCTATGTTAGCCGCCTTGACGAGCTTGGCGTACATGTCGGAATCCTTGCGGATGAAATCCGCAAACTGTTGGGGTGTCCCGCCGGCGATATCGAGGCCCATTTCATCGAGCTGCTTGCGCAAATCACCCGCGATGTCCTTTTGAAGCTGGTCGTGAAGCTTTGCAATGATCTCCTTGGGAACCCCAGCCGGCGCGACGAGCCCAATCCAGCCGCGGAATTCATAGCCCTTCAATCCCGCCTCATCGAGGGTTGGTACATTGGGCAGCCTGCCCGAGCGCTGCAGCGTTGTTACGGCCAATGCCTTAACCTTACCCGAATGTACAAAAGGTATCGCTGACGGCGCGGTTTCAAGCATCAAATCGATATGCCCCCCGATCAGATCGACCATGGCCGGCCCGCCGCCTTTGTATGGAACATGCTTCATGTTGACGCCCGTCATCATCATGAAAAGTTCAGCCGCCATGTGCTGGGAAGCTCCGACGCCGGAACTGCCGAAAGTGAGCTTGCCCGGCTTCGATTTAGCCAATTCGATAAGCTCCTTGACGCTTCCAGCCGGTACCGAAGGATTGAGCACGAGCACGTTGGGCTGGTTGGCGATCAGCATGATCGGTGCAAAGTCCTTGAACGGGTCGAACGGCAGCTTTTTGAAGAGGTGGATATTCGCAGCAAGGGGAGGGGAACTGCTCATTAGGAGTGTGTATCCATCGGGGGCGGCCTTTGCCGCGGAATCGGTGCCGATATTCCCGGATGCACCGGCTCGGTTTTCAACAATGAATGGCTGGCCGAACTCTTTGGTAAACTTCTGACCAACCAAACGTGTTACGGAATCGACGCTACCGCCTGGTGCATAGGGTACAATAATGCGTACCGATTTGGCCGGATAATTTTGTGCGTACGCACTCGTCACGACAAACACGACTAACAAAAGACAGCGCAACATTTTGGTCAGCATGGTTTCCTCCGATTCGGTTTATTATACTGATTTTCCCATAAGTATTACGTTTTGCTTGGGGCGGGCAGCACCTCACGGGTATTGGCCGGCAATGAACGACCCTTTGTCCGGCGGTGACTATAGCGGATAGCCCGAGAAAGTCAACAAAAATGACATTTCAAACTCAGGGGATCAGCTTCATATTTTTCGGGAGCAATCGGGCAATGCTTTTCCTAACGGCACTGCATCGTCCTGCGAATAGAGAATGCAATGTTGACGGCTTCGTAAAAAGTCCGGATGCTGCGTTACGCTTCATCCCTCGTCGTTGCGGCGTACGGCAAAGTACGCCTCACTCCTCAGGATTCGCGCGCCTTGCCTGCGGACTTTTTACGAAGCCGTCCCAAATTGAAGGCTTTTTCGACTTTCGACAAGATCATCAATGTTGGTCGTCGTCATTGACACTCATTCGACTGGCGCTTGAAAATCAAGCACCTTTGCCAGACGCCGCAAATCATCTGGCGAGATCTCTAAAAACTCAAGCCCAATTTCATACCTGGCAACGGCGCCTTCCCGAAGCGACTGCTGCCACACAACCTTTGCCGTGCATACCATCGACATATCATTCGGCAAGAAGAGTTCAACCTCCAGCCGTTTGCCAATGTTGAGCCCCTCATCGCTGTAAACGCGGATGCCGCCGAGGCTAATGTTCATCACGGGTTGACGACGCGAAAAGAATGGCGCCGCGCGATAGAGAATCGGGGCATTCAAGCGGGGGTATGTTCGACGATCTTCCTCTGCAGTCGATTTCACCATAATTGTCTCCCTGTGAATTAGATTGATGAGACACTGCGGTTGTACAACTCACATATAAGGCAAGAGTATCTTGTATGTCAAAGGAAAGTTAGGTGATGTCGTGCCGAAATCTTCCGCTGTGTGATCAAGACGTGACGCATCCCAAAACAGAACGATCATTTTGGCATCCAGCCTAGTTCTTTGGCGTGAAGGCTCTGGATGTAGAGCCGGGTGGCATGGGCGCATTCCAGCTGACGGGCTCAATCGGTACCGGCCAGAGGGTCAGATAAGCGGCCAACAGAAGTAAAATGGCGACGATCGGTAAAAAGATTTTTTTCAATAACGCCTCCTTAGTGATTTCTTCAACTAATTACCTAAAAGGCAATCATAATTAAAGAAAATTTATTGACATGAGTGGATTCGTCTGCGATATTTCCACCTATGACATCTCCTTATGCGTGACTTTGAACGCGGATAAAATAAAAAAATCAAAGGGAGGACACCATGGCAGGTCTTTTTGACAAAATCAAAAAAGATGTGAAGAAGGGGATTGAGGACGGAATTGCGGTCGTAAAAGAGGGGGCGACTGTCGTATCCGATAAGGTGGGTGAACTCACGGCGGAAGGTAAAAGACAATATAAGATGTTTGATCTGAAAGCGAAGATACAAAGTCAGATGACCGTGCTGGGCGGGAGGGTATATGATGTGCTCGACAGCAAGAAAAGTCCGGCCGCCGACAGCAAGGTAAAAGAAGTATTCATAAAGATCAAAAATCTTGAAGGTCAGTTAAGCAAGCTCGAAGGGAAAAAGGAGACGAAAGCCGCTGCACCCGCCAAGCCTGAAAAGAAAACAAAAGGGACCCCGAAAATTGCCGTACGGGCAAAAGTGAAAAATACCGCCGTCAAACCCGCTAAGTACTCTCGATGACCGGGTCTGTTTGCCTCGGCAGATAGGGTCATAGGAAAAAGAGATGAAAAGGGTTTTTTTCAGTCATCAACGTTTTACATTGTCGGGGGGCATCAGATGAAAGATCCAATCATTACAAACGAGGAGCTTGTCGGAGACATTTCCGTATTCAAGGAAATCACAGGAAAAGTCGATTCTTTCAAATGGGAAACGGCGTATAGGGAACTTGGACAATCGCAATCAGAGCAAAAGCAGAGAGCGAAATTGCTGGGTGAAAGCGAAGACAAGTACCGCCGGTTGGTCGAAACAACGACGGATTGGATCTGGGCAATGGACCTGGAAGGATGCCGCACCTACAGCAACCCCGCCGTATATCCGCTTTTAGGATATCAGGTCGGTGAAGTGATGGGGGCCTACACTTTTCCGCCGATGCACAGTGAGGACGAACAACCGATCAGAGAGATGATTAAACATTGCATTGAGCAGAAGATAGGGTGGCAAAATTTCAGAATCAGACGGTGGCATAAAGACGGGTCTATCAGGTCGTTCGAAAGCACAGCCAGCCCAATTATGAATGCAGCCGGAAAGATCGAAGGGTTTAGCGGGATTGATCGCGATATCACCGAGCGCAAGCGGGAGGAGGCGGCGCTGCAGGCGGCACACGATCAGCTTGAACAGCGGGTGGCGGATCGTGCGGATGAGTTGATGCGGGTGAATGATGCGCTGCGCACCGAGATCACCGAGCGCAAGCGAGAGAAAGCGGCGCTGCAGGAGGCACACGGTGAACTGGAACAGCGTTTGGCGGCTCGTACGGATGAGTTGGTGCGGGTGAATGATGCGTTACGAACCGAGATCAACGAGCGCAAACGGGTGGAGACGGCGCTGCAGGCGGCGCATGGTGAACGGGAACAGCGTTTGGCGGATCGTGCGGACGAGTTGGTGCAGGCGAATGATGCCTTACGAACCGAGGTCACCGAGCGCAAACGGATCGAGGCGTCGCTGCAGGAGGCACACGATCGGCTGGAACAGCGTGTGGCGGACCGTACGGATGAGCTGGTGCGGGTTACCGATGCGTTACGAACCGAGATCGCCGAGCGCAAGCGGGTGGAGACGGCGCTGCAGGCGGCACACGATGAACTGGAACAGCGTGTGGCGGATCGTACGGATGAGTTGGTGCGGATGAACGATGGGTTACAAACCGAGATCACCGGGTGTAAGGAAGCCGAGGAACAACGTCAGCATGCTCTTGACAATCTTCAACAGACGATTGGCACGACCATGCGGGTCATGGGATCCGCTGTGGAAATAAAAGATCCCTATATGGCGGGTCACCAGAGGCGCTCTGCAGCCCTTGCCCGCAGCATAGCCGGCGAGATGGGGCTCTCCCAGGACAAGATCGACGCCATCCGAATGGCCGGTTCGATCCATGACATCGGGAAATTATCCATTCCCACCGAGATATTGCTGAAGCCCGGCAAGCTGTCGGAAATCGAGGTTCCGCTGATTAAAGAACATGCCAAAAGGGGGTATGAGATTCTCAAGGATGTGGAATCTTCCTGGCCCCTGGCCGAGATAGTTTATCAGCACCATGAGCGGGTGGATGGGTCCGGCTATCCGCGCAACCTGAAAGGGGACGAAATTTGCGTTGAGGCCAGTATCATGGCTGTGGCTGATGTGGTGGAGGCGATGGCCTCCCCTCGCCCTTACCGTCCTGCCCTGGGGATTGAGGCAGCCCTGGAGGAGATCGAAAAGAATAGAGGAACCCTTTACGACAAGACAGTCGCCGATGCCTGCCTGCAATTATTCCGTGAAAAAGGGCTTCATCTTAAATGGCTTGATTAAGCGATTTTCAGGCGCATTCGCTGAATCCGCATGAATGGCAAACGGCGCAACCTCCTTCATGCTCGATCTTTCCGCCACATTCGGGGCAGGCGCCCTTGAACAGCGCGTGTTTCTCCATCTTCTCCACGTGGCCGTTGGAAGATAGGTGATTTCGTATGGCCTTGGCTACGGCATCGGCGCAGGAAAGAATCTTGTGGTCGCCGAAGCCCGAATGCGAGTGGCAGGAAATATCCAAGAGTTGCTTGATGACCTGGATCGGTTGAACGCCGCTCCGCCAGGCAAGGGAAACCATCCGCCCGATGGCCTCGCTCTGGGATGCGGCACAGCCGCCCGCTTTACCCATTGTTGTGAACAGCTCGAATAAGCCCTCTTCATCCTCGTTGATGGTGACATACAGGGGGCCGCATCCGGTCTGCATGCGATATGTCCAGCCTTTGAGGGACGTGGGACGTTCACGGACGGCTTTCTTTCCGTCTCTTTCGGGTTCTTGCGCTGCTTTGGCGGTAGAAAGGACCTGGCGATCCCTCGATCCGTCCCGATAGATCGTCACCCCCTTGCATCCCAGTTTGTAAGCGAGTTCGTAGACATTCCTGACATCCTCGATCGTCGCCGTGTTGGAAAAATTCACCGTCTTGCTGACGGCATTGTCCGTGCTCTTCTGGAACGCCGCCTGCATCCGGATATGGTCTTCGGGTGTGATGTCATGCGCCGTCACAAATATATTGCGAATATCGGCGGGGATTTCGCTGATGTCCCGAATCGTGCCGTGCTGAGCAATTCTCTCCATAAGATCTTCGGAATAGAACCCCATTTCCTTGGCCATTTTCTCAAACAGTGGATGGACTTCGATCAGGATATTGTTATCGAGGACCTTGCGGACATAGGAAACGGCAAAAAGCGGTTCGATCCCCGATGAGGTGTTCGCAATAATGGAGATCGTTCCCGTCGGGGCAATGGTGGTGACGGTTGCATTTCTGATCGCAGGCATATCCCGCTGCGCAAAAAGAGAGCCCGCGAAATTGGGGAATGCGCCCCTGACTTTTGCCAAACCCATCGAGGCCTCATGCCCCTCATGGTTGATAAACGCCATCATCTTTTCCCCCAATGCGATGGCCTGTTCGGAGTTGTACGGGATCTTAAGGGCAATGAGCATATCGGCCCACCCCATGACACCCAGGCCGATCTTCCGGTTGGCATAGGTCATCCGGGCAATCTGGGGCAGGGGATAGCGGTTGAGTTCGATCACGTTGTCCAGAAAATGTACGGCCAGGTAGACGACCTCTTTGAGCCGCTGCCAGTCGAATTGGCCCTTCTTTATCATCAACCCCAGGTTGATGGATCCCAGGTTGCACGACTCATAAGGGAGCAAGGGTTGTTCGCCGCACGGGTTTGTCGATTCGATGGCGCCGATGTGCGGCGTGGGGTTGTCACGGTTCAACCGATCGAGAAAAATGATGCCCGGCTCGCCGTTTTCCCAGGCATGCCTGACGATCAGGTCGAAGACCTCCCTGGCGCTCATTATTCCGGCTGTCATCTTATCCCGGGGATTGATCAACGGATAGGATTCGTCGCGCTCCAGCGCCTCCATAAAGGCCTCGGTCAAACCCACAGAGATATTGAAGTTGTTCAGCTGCTTCTGGTCGGACTTACAGCGGATGAAATCGAGAATATCCGGATGATCCACCCGCAAAAGACCCATGTTGGCGCCTCGTCGCGTACCACCCTGCTTGACCGTCTCTGTTGCGATATCGAAGACCCGCATGAAAGAAATAGGGCCGCTGGAAATCCCTGCGGTGGATCGGACCACATCATTATGGGGGCGGAGATTGGAAAAAGAGAACCCGGTACCGCCGCCCGATTTATGGATGAGGGCCGTATTCTTAACCGCATCGAATATCTCATCCATGGAGTCTCCCACGGGGAGGACAAAACAGGCGGACAATTGGCCCAACTCGCGGCCGGCATTCATCAGTGTCGGGGAATTCGGCAGGAACTCAAGCCCCGCCATAATCGCATAAAACTGCTGGGTCAGAGTCGACGTGTCGGCGTCTTTGCTGAATTTCTTATCGGCGTTGGCAATCGCTTCAGCAACGCGAAGGAACATCTCTGCCGCCGTCTCGGTCACACGGCCATTCTGATCCTTGCATAAATACCTTTTCTCTAAAACCGTCACAGCGTTTTTCGATAAGCGGGGAATGGTGGATGGATTCGTGGTCACAATAGGATCTCCTTGTCCGATGATCATCTTGAGCGTTGCATCGTAAGCCGCAATGTTAAAATGCACAATATATTGTATGATATTTTAGTATAAACACAATATATATGATTCGTCAACCAGAAATTTCCATTCAGCATGCTTTTTGACAAAACCGGGGACCGTGGTTAAGTTACTGCCAATAAAAATGCCAGGAGGAAGCGATGATGAAAAAAAGAGCGCTATTGATTGCGATATTGCTGTTTGCACTGGGGTGCGATACGGGCAACAGCGGTGATAAGGAGGCGAAAAGAAACATGGTGGAAAAAAAGGCAAGCGATGCAACGGCCACATTTGCCGGGGGGTGTTTCTGGTGTGTGGAATCCGACTTTGAAAAGGCGCCGGGTGTCCTCAAGGTTATATCCGGCTATACCGGTGGTACCGGGGCGAATCCCACGTATGAATCGTACGGGGAGAAAGGACATATCGAGGCGGTTCAGGTCTTCTATGATCCTGCAAAAGCGACCTATGCGCAACTGCTCGATGTGTTTTGGAGGCATATCGATCCCACCGATGCGGGGGGGCAGTTTGTCGACAGGGGACCACAATACCGGAGCGCCATTTTTTATCACGACGATGAGCAGAAGCGGATCGCAGAAAAGTCCAAGGAAGAACTGGCAAAAGCCGGACGATTTGCCAAACCGATTGCCACCGAGATCATCAGGTTTGACAGATTTTACGATGCCGAAGAGTATCATCAGGATTACTACAAGAAAAATCCCCTCCGGTACAGGTATTACCGAGGCGGATCGGGGAGAGATCAGTTCCTGGAGAAGGTGTGGGCGCCGGGTCGCGGCGACCTGCAATCCAAAAAGGGCAAGGTCTACGCCAAACCGGACGATGCAACCCTGCGGAAGCGATTGACGCAGATGCAGTACGAGGTTACGCAGAAAGAGGGCACCGAGCCTCCCTTCAAGAACGAATACAACGATAACAAGAGAGAAGGGATTTACGTGGATATCGTTTCGGGTGAACCCCTCTTCGCTTCGCTTGACAAGTACGATTCCGGAACCGGATGGCCCAGCTTCACCCGGCCCCTCGAACCGGGCAACATCGTTGAGAAGGAGGACAACGGCTTCTTCACAAAGCGTATCGAAGTGAGGAGCAGGTATGCGGATTCGCATCTCGGGCATGTCTTTCCGGATGGTCCGAAACCCACGGGATTACGGTACTGCATGAACTCGGCCGCCATGAGGTTTATCCCCAGGGAGGAGCTTGAAAAAGAGGGGTATGACCAATACTTGAAATTGTTCAAGAAATAAATTACTTATGAACGAAAAGAAGGCGAACAGGTATGAATGATTTCGATCATAAGATCCGCGAATCCCTTTCATCGGGCTTGATGAGCGAGGATATTCGCATTCTCCAGATCAATCTGGGGCGGTACTGCAACCTGTCGTGCAGGCATTGCCATCTGGAATGCTCGCCATCCCGCAGCGAAGTCATGCCGAAGTCCGCCATGGCAGAGATCATCTCCTCGCTTGGGGAGAAACCGTTCGAGCTCATCGACATCACCGGCGGATCCCCGGAGCTGCACCCCCATTTCCGGTTTTTCGTGAATGAACTCGGTGCGCAAGGTCATAGAGTTCAGGTCCGGACCAATTTAACAAATCTTATCGAACCGTCGTTGTCTGATCTCATCCCGCTTCTCGGCGCGCTGCGCGTTTCGCTGGTTGGATCGATGCCGTGCTATCTGGAGGATAACGTCGATGCCCAACGCGGCGAAGGCGTCTATGGAAAGGCGGTTATCGCAATTCGAAAGCTCAATCGGATCGGCTACGGACTTGAAGAAGGGTTACTGCTGCATCTCGCCTTCAATCCCGGCGGTTTCGTCCTTCCCCCTTCGCAGGTGGAGCTGGAAGGAGTCTATCGCAAGGAGCTGGAAAGAAGATGGGATATACACTTTAACCGGTTGATCGTTATGGCCAATATGCCCATAGGGCGATATAGAAAACAACTCGAACGGGACAGGGCGATGGAAACTTACATGCGAGCCCTGAAAGATGCGTTTAATCCGTCTACGCTCCCGCATCTGATGTGTCGCCATCAGGTCAGTATCGATTGGAATGGGACGCTCTATGACTGCGACTTCAATCTGGCCCTTGGCATTGCCGTCAATCATGGTTCCCCGAATCACCTCGGAGGAATCAACTATGACCGGTTGGCACATCGGTCCATTATGACAGGGACCCACTGTTTCGGCTGTACGGCCGGATCAGGATCCTCCTGTTCCGGAGCATTGGCGTGATCGCCACGAACATAGGGAGTTGCTCCTAATTTCCACCGCTGCTCGATAATATCCACTTCTGCATGCGGGACAGCTCCGCTTCCCAGTCGTTTGAAAGCCGGCGTTTCAGAAAGGATTGGAAGAGCAGATCCATCATCCCTGCCGCCTTTTCGATGAGGTCAATCCGCTCGAGGAGCTGCCCTTCGCGGTCGATCTGTTCCCCTTCGCCCTCGGGGATGGTCGGCAACTTCACCGACTGGAAATGAAACCGGTCAGCCTTGAAGGTGAATTCCCACTCGGTGTTGTCATAAGCCACACGAAGGCGCGCAGCGGTGATCTTCTTCCCCTGCCGCAGGGCCTCTTTGCCTTCCTTGAGATCGGCATGGAGCCCTTGACAGACCACCGTTTCGGCGTACTCCCCGTCTCCCGATTCGAGGACCAGCCTCCTGATGAAAAAGACCTCGCTTTCGCCGGCGCCCGGGATCAGGATCCTCCCGTTTCTCTCCTCGCTTTTGAACCAGAGCCATGTCAGGAATTCCCGGCCGATCATCAAGGGATCGACACCCAATGGAAGCGCTGATTTATATGGGGACAGCGCCCCATTTACATCAGCAGCGCCGCGCTGGGGGGTTTGCCCTTCGCCAGGCAAAGGCGGATCCCAGGGAACATACGGCGCGAGTGTAAGTTGAAACGAATCCCTGAAAATCGCCTGGAGGTCTTCAAACACCTTATCGGACAGCGAACAGAAGTACAGTGTGCTCTCCGGTACGGACCAGCATATTTCAAAGAAAGAGGGAACGGGCATGGTCCGTCCGAGAAGTTCGAGACGCACCGCCTCCCTGATCGCTTCCCGCTGCTCTCGGTAAAGCTTCTTCTGGCCGGTTTCCAAAAGCTTGCTCCTCTCGGCCTCCGTCACCCGGAGTCGGAGCAGGGATGGCGCGACCGATTTCCGGTCGATACGGAGGGAAAAGAGCAGGTACCGCCCCAAAGCATAGGAGGCGTAAGGAAAATCCGTGTCCAGGGGATCCTCCAGCCCCGTCCAACCGGCCGCCTTTTCTTCTGCGGTGCGCCAGACGGTCTGAAAGGCGTTTTTCCTGATCCGTTCGTTGAAAAAATCCGGGAAATGATCCGGCAGGGAGCCGATCAACCGGTACCTGGAAAATGAGACCGCTCCTTTGCGTAAGCCCATTCATACCTCCTTGGAAGGCGCGACACTAACCCACCTAAGGGCGTCCTGTCAATACCCAAGGCCGACGGCTACGTAAAAAGGCCGGATGCCGCGTTGCGCTTCATCCCTCGTCGTTGCGGCGTACGCAACAGTACGCCTCACTCCTCAGGACTCGCGCGCCTTGCCTGCGGCCCTTTTACGAAGCCGTCCCCATTGAAACCGTTGGACACAGGAGGCATTTTATGGTAGACCGTTTGCCAAATTGCCTGTAAGGTGCTCGGATGCTTATAAAAAAAGTTGGGCTTATCGCCAATGTCGCCAAGGAAAAATCTCCCGCCTGCACCATCGCGCTCTACGACTGGCTGGTCGCCCGCGGGTTGGATGTCCATCTGGAAGAGGGGATCGCCGCGAAAATCGGGGCCGCACGCGGGGTGGAGGTCGGAATACTGGGTTCACTGGTAGACCTGCTTGTCGTATTCGGGGGAGACGGCACGATTCTCCGAACGGCCCGCCTGATCCGGGACCGGGATGTGCCGATCGTGGGGATCAATCTCGGCGTGTTCGGTTATCTGACCGAGGTGAATTTGGGAGAGATGTTCAACGCCTTGGACCTGATCCTTGCGGGGAATTTCCAGATCGAAAAGCGAATGATGCTCGATGTGGACATCAACGGGGGAGAGGAAACCTTCCACGGAGGGACCGTCCTCAATGATGCGGTCATCAACCGGGGCAACCTCTCTCGGATCGTGGAACTCGAGACGACAGTGGATGAGCGCTATCTGACGACATTCAAGGCCGACGGCCTCATCATCGCGACGCCAACCGGCTCGACCGCGTATTCGCTCGCCGCCGGCGGGCCCATCGTCTTTCCCGAGCTGAATTCGATCATCATCAACCCGATCTGCCCCCATACCCTGACGAACCGGCCGATTCTCCTGCCGGAGAGCGCGGTCATCAAGGTGACGATATGGACGGCCGAGCAGGGAGCGACTGTGACCCTCGACGGACAGGCCTCGTTTACCGTGAAATCGGGAGATACGATGACGGTCAAGAAATCGCTGCACGTGACGACACTGGTCTCGTCTCCTCACCGGAACTACATGGAGATTTTGAGGCAGAAATTGGGTTGGGGCGGTTTCCCAACGGGCGCCGCCGGGAAGAGGCGAGATGCTTACGGAACTGAACATCCGTAATTTTGCCATCATCGATGAACTGAAGATCGCCTTCGACGGGGGTCTCAACGTCATCTCCGGGGAGACCGGCGCCGGCAAATCGATCATCATCGGCGCCGTGGGCCTTCTTCTGGGCGACCGGGCCAACGCCGACATGATCCGCTCCTTCGAGGATGCGGCTGTGGTTGAAGCACTGTTCAACATTCGTGATTATGGCGGATTACGGAAAAAGGTCAGCGAGATGGGGTTCGGCGACGGTGATGACCTCATCGTTCGTCGCGTCGTATCGCGTTCAGGAAAGAACAGGATTTACATCAACGGCGCCCTGGCTTCCCTGGCGTCGCTAGCGTCGATCGGTGAATCGCTGATCAATATCTGCGGCCAGCACGAACACCAGATGATTTTAGACCCGGACAATCACACGGATATTCTCGACGAGTTCGGCGGACTGCTCCCGCTTCGGTCGGCGTACCGCCAGACGTATGACCGGTACCGTGAGCTCAACGAGAAACACCACGGGCTTCAGGAGTTGAGGCGAACAAGGGCGCAGCGCGAGGACCTCCTCCGTTTTCAGATCGGTGAGATCTCGCAGGCGGATATCCTGACGGGCGAAGACACGGCGCTTCTCGATGAGAAGAAAATACTCGCCAACGTCCAGAAACTCATCGATTATGCGGAGGCGGGTTACGATACCCTTTACGGGAAAAGCGATTCGGTGCTCACCGAATTCCGAAGCGCCGCCGTGGCTGTAAAAGAGATCCGGAAGATCGACCCGGCGCTGAAACTCTCCGAGGGGGATATGGAAGAGCTCTATTACCGGATCGAGGACGCCGCCTTCACCCTCCGCGACTATGCGAAACGCCATACGTTCGATCCGGCGCGGATGGAGGCTATTGAAGCGCGACTGGAGCTTCTGGGCCGCCTGAAGCGCAAGTACGGCGGAACGCTCGACGCGGTCCTCGGCAAAGCGGCCGAAGCGGAAGAAGAGCTGCGAAACATTGCCTCGGTCGAAGAGGAAATCTCTGTGTTGGTGACGGCGATCGCTGCCGAACGGGGACGGCTGGTGGAAAATGCGAAAATCCTTTCCGGAAGGCGTCGTGAGAAGGCCGCCGCCCTCAAAGCGACAATCGAGGCGGAAATAAGGACGCTCGGAATGGAAAATGCCCATTTTGCCGTTGTCTTTCGAGAAATACCGGAGGGGGATGCGGCCTTCAACGAAAAGGGGATAGACGATCCGGAATTCTACCTCTCGACGAACGTCGGGGAGGAGCTCAAACCCCTGCGGGGCATCGCTTCCGGCGGCGAACTTTCCCGGATCATGCTCGCCATAAAGAAAGTTCTGGCCCGGACCGGTTCGGTGGGGACGATCGTGTTCGACGAAGTCGACAGCGGCATCGGGGGAGCGACGGCCGAGATCGTGGGTCAGAAACTCAGAGAGGTTTCCCGCCATCATCAGGTCCTCTGCATTACCCATCTGCCTCAGATCGCCTGCTGCGGGGACCGTCATTACCAAGTCGTAAAGCGGGTTGCCGGGAAGAGAACAAACACCATCGTCTCGGTCCTTTCCGAGGCCCAGCGTCTCGAGGAGATTGCCCGCATGCTCGGAGGGATAGAGCTGACCGCCAAGACGCGAGACCACGCACGGGAGATGCTGTCTGCCGCCAGGGGGGAGAGATGCTGAGGAAGGCCCGTATCGGTGATGTCAGGACCATTCACAGAGCGATCAACATCTCTTCGGGAAAGGGCGAGATGCTCCCCCGTTCACTGATGGATATCTACGGCAGCCTGCGGGATTTTTTCATCTATCAAGATGAAGGGAATAATGAAGTCATCGGGATCTGTGCAATGAGCATCGTTTGGGAGAACCTGGCTGAGATTCGCTCGCTCTATGTGGATGAGGCGCACAGAAGGGAAGGGATCGGACGAAAGCTGGTGGAAGCCTGCATTTCCGAAGCGATCACGTTGGATCTCTTTCGGATCTTTACACTGACATACAAACAGGAGTTTTTCCGGAAACTCGGTTTTCAGGATGTCAAGCGCTCCACGCTCCCCGAGAAAATCTGGTCGGACTGTTTCCGGTGTTCCAAATATCCCGACTTTTGCGATGAAGTCTCGATGATCCTGGAGCTGTGAGATGACCAGACGCGCCCTGATCTTTTTTCTGGTCCTTTTTTTTCTAGCGGGGTGCGCGGGCCGGGCGAGAAAACCGATACCGCCATCGGTGTCGCCGCAGACAACGCTCAAACCCGCTCCTCCGACCGCCGCGATACCGCCGCCTGTTTCTCTACCGGCACCTCCAATCACGGTCCCGCCTGAGACGCTGCCTCCCCCGGTCATCCCGAAACCGGTCTCTCCCCTGATCCGCCTCTCTGCCGATCAACTTCCTCTCTTTTCGGATGACATGGATCCGGCCTCGCTGGAGACGGCCATTGAAAAGAGCCTCAGGTATTACGCACGGGCCGCCGGCAACGGACCTTACCGGATGGATGACGCCATGGTAACCGTTCGGGAGCTCAGGGAATCACTCCTTGCCCTCAAGGAAATTCTCCGTCGGGGCGAGACGGGCGAAACCAGGCAGATGCTGATTCGGGAGACCTTCGACGTCTATCGGTCGACCGGTCTGGACGGAAAGGACGCCGTTTTATTCACCGGCTATTTCGAGCCGATCCTCGACGGGTCGCTGAAGAAAACCGCGAAATACAAATATCCCGTATATAAGGCGCCGGCTGACGCGGTCGTCGTCAACCTCGGAAAATTCAGAGAAAAGCAACAGGGCGACCAACTGGTCGGCCGGGTGAGAAACGGAGAACTCGTTCCGTATTATAGTCGGAGCGAGATAGAAGATCTCGCTGCATTGGCCGGTCGTAATCTCGAGATCGCCTGGGTGGACGACCGCATCAATCTGTTCTTTCTCCATACGCAGGGGTCCGGCAAAATCAAACTGCCCAATGGAAAGCTCCTTCAGATCGGCTATGCAATCAAGAATGGGCGCCCCTACCAGAGCGTGGGACGTTTCCTGATGGATACAGGGAAGATCAGCCCTCAGGACATGTCGTATCAGGCGATCAAACGCTACCTCAGGGAACACCCGGAAGCCCTCGCGGAGATCCTCGGGCACAACGAGAGTTTCATTTTTTTCCGCGAAGTCAAGGAGGGGCCTGTCGGCTCTCTCGGGGAGATCCTTACGGCGGGCCGCTCCATTGCGACCGATGCCGCCGTGTTTCCAAGGGGGGCGCTGGCCTTTATTCGGGCGCAAAAGCCGATCCTCGACCGGGAGGGGAATGTGGTGTCCTGGGTGCCTTTCTCCCGATTTGTCGTCGCTCAGGATGCGGGCGGCATGATCAAGGGAGCGGGACGTGTCGATCTCTTCTGCGGAACCGGTGACGAAGCGGAAATGCTTGCGGGGAGCCTCAAAGAACGAGGAGAACTCTATTTTCTGGTGAAGAAAAGGGACAGGGGACGTTGAGAAAATTGCTGTGAAATCAGATAACGCCCGGCCTTATGCGCATCAAACCGTTGGCGTTGCTGGACTGCATTTTTTTTATGTCTCATCTTTATTAGAAATATTAAGATTTTTCTTGATTGTTGTTTTTTATTGTGTTAGTGGTGACTCCACGTTTTATAGTATGGCATTGTTTCCCGCATTTTTCCCTTTGCAGGAAATGAGCGGCTATAGGTTTAGCCACCGTGGGGGTGGTGAGAAAGTTATGTTCCATTAAAATCATCAACGAAAGGGGGAGAAAAAGGAATGACGAAGGCAGAATTGATTGGAGCGATGGCAAAGGGAGCAGCAGTTTCGAAAGCAGCCGCCGCAAAAGCGCTGGAGGCCTTTACCGGGGCAGTGGAAAAGGAACTCAAAAAGAGCGGTAAACTCGGGCTCGTAGGGTTTGGAACGTTCTCCGTGGTGAAGAGAAAAGCCCGGACCGGACGAAACCCCCAGACCGGAAAGGCCATCAAAATCGCAGCCAAGAAGGTTGTCAAATTCAAAGCCGGCAAGGCGCTGACGGACAAAGTAAAATAACGGGATTATATAGAGTCGAAGCGAAAGGCCTCCATTTTTCTTTGTGGAGGTCTTTTCGTTCCATTCCGGGAGGGAGACTTGGCAAGGAAACGGATCTTAAGCGGGATGAGGCCCACGGGGAAACTCCATTTAGGCAATCTCCATGGCGCCCTTTCAAACTGGATTGCCCTCCAGAATCACGGTGATTACGAGTGCTACTATTTTGTCGCCGACTGGCATGCACTGACAAGCGACTACGCAACAACGGACGAGATCCGGGCGAACACGCTCGATATGGTGATCGATTGGCTCGCCGCTGGTCTGGAACCGGAGAAAAGTACGCTCTTCATCCAGTCGGCCATCAAAGAACATGCCGAACTATTCCTCTTACTCTCGATGATTACACCCCTGGCCTGGTTGGAGAGGAATCCGACTTACAAGGAAGTGAAGGAAGAACTTGCGCAAAAAGACCTCTCGACGTTCGGATTCCTGGGTTATCCGGTGCTGCAGGCGGCGGATATCATCATGTATAAGGCATATGGCGTACCGGTCGGCATCGATCAACTCCCCCATGTGGAGCTGACACGCGAAATCACTCGCCGCTTCAATTTTCTCTATGGCGAGCTCTTTCCCATACCCGAGCCGCTTCTGACGGAAGTCCCGAAGCTTCTCGGCATCGACGGTCGGAAAATGAGCAAGTCCTATGATAATTCGATCTTCATGAGCGATCGGGGAGAAACCCTGGAGAGGAAGGTTGCGTCGATGTTTACCGATCCTCAGCGCCAGCGGAGAAGCGACCCCGGTCGCCCGGAACTCTGCAACGTCCGCACCTTCCACCAGCTCTATTCGAGCGCGGATGCGGTAGCCGAGATAGAATCGGCTTGCCGGGGTGCGGACATCGGGTGTACGGAATGCAAGCGACGGCTTGCCGCTGCAGTCGCGGAGGGAATGAGACCGGTCCATGAGAGGCGGGAGCATTACTCGAACCATCCTGAAGAGATCCTGGCGATCATCGCCGACGGCAACCGTCGGGCCGCCGGGATTGCGAAGGCTACGCTTGCCGAAGTGCGGGAAGCATTGAAAATAAGCCATGAGCTATGAGATCAAGCTTGACATCTTCGAGGGTCCTCTGGATCTTCTGCTCTATCTCATCCGGAAGAACGAGATCGACATTTACAATATCCCCATTGCCCTGATTACCGAGCAGTATCTGGAATATCTCGATATGATGCGTTCGCTCAATCTCGATCTCGCCGGGGAGTACCTGGTCCTGGCCGCGACGCTTATCCACATCAAGTCGCGGCTGCTCCTGCCGCCGGCAGAGGATGAAGAAGACGGGGGAGAAGGTCAGGACCCGCGTGCGGACCTGGTCCGACAGCTTCTGGAGTACCAGGCCTTCAAGGAAGCGGCGCTCAGCCTCGAGGCCCGCCCCCTTCTTGATCGGGATGTGTTTTCGCGGGGTGCGCCTGCGGAAGATCCGGCAGGAGTGGAAGACGGGGACGAGCTGATGATCGAGGTCGGCGTTTTTGAGCTTGTTGAAGCCTTTCGTTCGATCATCGCCGGTCTTGACAAATCGGATGACCTGGTGATCGATACGGAGAGGATGTCCTTGACGGACAGGATCAACGAGATTATGGAGCGGCTGTCCGAAAAAAAGCAATTGACTTTCAGTGAGCTGCTGGGAGAGCGGACGGACCGAAAGAGGATCGTCTACACTTTTCTCGCGATTCTTGAGCTCATGAAACTCAGGATGATCAGGGCCTACCAGGCGGGTCCTTTCGGTACGATCAGGCTGTCTCTGGCGGTGGAGGGGTGAGAGCTGCATAGAGGATAGAGGATGGAAGAAAAAATTGCGATCATCGAGGCGATCATCTTCGCCTCCGAAGCGCCTTTGACCGTAGAGCGGATGGCAGAAATCATGCCCGATACGGAAAAGAAGGAACTAATTGCCCTCCTTGAGAAAGTGGTCCGCGAGTATGAAGCGCGGAGGGGGGGATTCTGCCTTATGGAGGTTGCCGGAGGCTTCCAGTTCCGGACACGACAGGATCTTGCCCCCTGGATACGAAAATTGAAGGCTGCAAGACCCGCGATGCTGTCGCCGGCAGCCCTCGAGACCCTGGCCGTGGTCGCTTACCGTCAGCCGATTGTCAAGTCCGAGATCGATCGAATACGCGGCGTTGACACAAGCGGTGCGCTCAAGGGGCTCCTGGAGAAAAGGCTCGTCCGGATCGTAGGCAGGAAAGATGTTCCCGGGAAGCCCATCATTTACGGTACCACCAGGAAATTTCTCGAGATCTTCAATCTCAGGGATCTAGCCGAATTGCCGACGCTCCGGGAGTTGAAGGATGTGCAGGAGTCGTCGGGTGCGTAACCGGGAGGCCCCGAACCATGGAAGGGGAGTTTCACATTGCGAGGGGCAAGGGTCTATGACGGAGGTGCGTCTGCAGAAGATTCTCTCCGAGGCCGGAATTTCGTCCCGCCGAGCGGCGGAAAAGATGATCGCCGAGGGCCGTATAAGCGTCAACCGGGTCGTCGTGACCGTGCCGGGAAAGAAGGCTGATCCTCAAAAGGATGAAATCCGGGTGGACGGCAGGCTCGTTTCTCTGGAAACGGAGAAGATCTACCTCATGCTGCACAAGCCCAAGGGATATGTAACGACGCTGAGTGATCCGCAGGGGAGGCCTATAGTGACCGATCTGCTCAACGGCGTTGCAGCGCGTGTTTATCCGGTAGGACGTCTGGACTATGACTCGGAAGGGCTTCTCATAATGACCAACGACGGAGAGTTTGCCCAGCGGCTCCAGCATCCCCGTTTTGGAATTCCGAAGACCTACCGGGTCAAGGCGGAGGGGCATTTTTTGAAAGGGGAACTCAAGGCCCTGGAAAAGGGGATCGACCTTTCCGATGGGAGATTTGTACCGGCAGGGATTCAACTTGAAAAGACAAACCCTGGAAGCGCCTGGCTGACGCTCACCCTGACCGATGGAAGAAACCGGGTGATCAGAAGGGTATTCGACTCTATCGGACATCCCGTCACCCGTCTGATCCGTGTTGCCGTGGCGGATATCACTCTCGCTTCCCTCCGTGAAGGAACCTGGCGGATGATGACCCAGCGGGAGGTGGAACGGCTTCTTACGCTGGCGGGAAGCCGAAAAGAAGTAAAAAAATTGTCTTGACATTCGATTGAAAATAAATAATAGTCGCTAAAAATAAAGACATATTATCACGTTATTTAAGCATGACAGGCTTTTTTGTTTGATGCATGGGGTGAAAAGCGATGGGCATTCTAAGGAGGAGGTCATGAACAAATCTGGGCTGATTGAGGCGTTAAGTCGAAAGGAAAACCTGACGGAAAAGAAGGCGATTGATCTGATTAATCTGGTATTCAAAGGGTTTACAAGTGAACTCAAGAAAAAAGGCCGGATCGAAATCAGAGGGTTTGGAAGCTTCGTCGTACGGGAATATGACGCCTATACGGGTAGGAACCCCAAGACCGGGAAAAGCATCAAGGTTTCGCCGAAGAGACTCCCCTTCTTCAAAGTCGGCAAGGAGCTCAAAGAGAGGGTCGACAAGAAGCGGAAGTAGACCTGCCGCCCGATAAAGAAAGATCATCGAGAACAGAATAAATAGGGACAGCTCCCTATTTTCACCGCGAAAATAGGGAGCTGTCCCTATTTGTTCCCTCAGGGCATCATTCCCTCTTCCCGGAAACTGAAAAAGCGGTTTTCTCCGATAATGATGTGATCATGGACAAGGATGTCCAGCACCTTTGCCGTCTCCTGGATCGTCTTTGTAAGTCGGATATCGGCGTCCGAAGGGCGAACATGGCCGGAAGGGTGGTTATGGGCGAGGATGATCGCCGATGCCTTTTTCTTCAGGGCGCTCTCCAGCACCTGCCGCGGATAGACCACGGCCTGATTGACGACTCCCTTCTGCACCGTTTCAAATTCGATGATCTGATTTTGGACATCCAGGTAGATGACAGCGAACTCCTCGTCCTTTTTCCCACCCATGACCGTCCTGCAGAAGTCCAGAAGCTCGCTCGTACAGGTGACTTGTTTCTTCTCCTTCGCCTTCGCTTTGAGGTAGAGCGAGGCCGTTTCCTTGACGAGCTTGAAGAAAACCGCGCAGCTCTCGCCGATCCCCTCGATCTGCTTCAGATCGTCTATGTCCGCATCGAGAATTTCTTTGACGGAAGCGAACTTTTCGAGGAGCGCCTTGGCCCTTATTTTGACATCCTGCCGCCGGATCACATACGTCAGGAGGAGTTCCAATGCCTCGTATTCATGAAGGCCCTCGATTCCGGCATTCATGAATTTCTGGTTCAACCGCCGGCGGTGACCCCGGTTGTAATCCGTGCGATCTTTCTGCATAAAACACCCCCGGTGAACAGGTAGTAAATGGCGAAACCTATTTACCCATACCCTTTTGCCGCTAATCGTCCTTTCGGCAGGTCGAAAATTTAAAGGGGACGTAGAGAGGACAGTGGCCTATGGCCGCAGGGATAAGAAAGACGATGCCGATGGCTCCCCACCAGTTCTCATAATAAAATCCCGCCCAGATGATGGCAAGTCCGATGATGACGCGGATGATGCGGTCCGTTCTGCCGACGTTGCATTTCATGAGACGTTCCTCCTTTTGTCTGAGTTATTTTTCATTCAATTCCACCGTTTCTTGAAATCCAGCCAGATAATGTAGACGACCATGACCATTGTGGAAGCCGCTGCAGGGAGCGATGCCTCCTGCGCGAAGAGCGTGAGGGCGAGGCCGCCGGCCAACGCCTGATTCTTGAGTGTGCCGAGGAGAACAAGGCTTGTTCGGGTCTCTTGCGGGATATGAAAGAGGCAGCAGACCCAATCGATTAAAAAACCAAGGATAAACATGGTAATAATGGAGATGGATGCGACAGTCAGAAGTGTCGTCGGCCGGGCGAGAATGATGTTGTGGTTCAGGCCGATCATCGTGTAGAGGGCGACAAAGAAACTCCAGTTCGTGATAGCGCCGCGGGAGGATTCGATCCGCTTATTCAATCCCTTCCGGATAAGCAGACGTGAGACCGCAAACGGGAGGACGATGAGTTCGAAAATGATCACGAGGAGTTTGTAGGGCTCGAACGTGGCGGAGCCGAGAAGCTTCAAGGAGATCAGCGGTATGATCACCAGCGCCCCTAGATAGGCCCCCACAGTTCCGATCAGGGAGAGAGCGCCGTTGCCGTGAAGGAATCCGGAAAAAGGGATCATTGCGACGGCCGGCGGTGCGGCTGCCAGCAGGACAAAACCGGTCCAGAGCATCTCATCGCGAATCAGGAGGGCGGAAATGCCGATGATGACGTTTCCGAGGATGACGTAGTTCATGACGATCCCGAGCAGGGCTGGGAAGAAAAAGGAGCGGGGGTGGAGAAAGAGGTCGCTTGTGACATCCGTCAGGGCCAGGGCCATCGCCAGCCCCAGGGCGGGGAGAACCAGATGTCGCGTGACCGGGACGGCGTAAGGGGCGAGGAGGCCGGCGGCCAAGGCGAGCAGGAAAATGACATTGCGGTTACGTAGGATCATCTTCGCTTTTGACATTGTACTATCATCTCAACAAAAAATATGCGCAAAGTCAAGAATCTTGTAGATGATTGTCGATGAGCGGTTCCTTATTTCTTCGCAACGGGCGATTTTTTTCGCTTTGCATCGGTGAATGTGATAGGATGCCGCAATAGTACGTTTGAAAAGGGGAAAAGTCCGTTGACAAAAAAGGTAGGTATTGCGCTGGGCAGTGGGTCTGCCCGGGGTTGGTCTCATATCGGTGTGATCCGGAGCCTGCTGGAGGGGGGTATCCCGATCGATTTCGTCTGCGGCGCCTCTATAGGCGCGCTCGTTGCCGGTTCGTTCGCGGCCGGATTTCTCGATCCGCTGGATCGGTGGGTCCGGAAGCTTTCCTGGTCGCACATCATTGGTTTCATGGACGTGCTGATCCCCCGTTCCGGACTGGTTGAAGGCGAGAAAATCAGCGGATATCTGCGGGAAGTCCTGTCCGATCCGAGGATCGAGGAACTGCCGGTCCCTTTCTCAGCCGTCGCGACAGATCTAAAGACAGGCAGCGAGGTCTGGCTCCGTGAAGGATCCCTTATCGACGCCATTCGGGCGAGCATATCGCTTCCCGGCATTTTCACTCCTTGCGCGCGTAACGGTCAGTGGCTGGTGGACGGGGGGCTGGTGAATCCGGTGCCCGTATCGCCCTGTCGGGCGATGGGCGCCGATATCGTCATCGCGGTCAATCTGAATTCGGACATCATGGGAAAACCAAAGGTTAAACGGATGGCCGACCCCTCGGGCAACAACGGCAACCACAAGAACGGGACTTCGCCTCGCGCCCAGGGTCGTTGGGCGGCCTTTTTAAATCAGACGGCGCAGCAGAGCAATCTCAACCTTTTCCGGCAGCTTTTCCAGGAACAACCGGAACGGGGACCGTCGCTCTTCGACGTGATGGCCACCTCCGTGAAAATCATGCAGGACGCCATCACCCGCCAGAGGCTCCTTGCCGATCCACCGGATATCCTCGTCAAACCGAAACTCGCCCATATCGGACTCATGGAATTCAACCGGGCGGATGAGTCCATCGAAGAAGGAAAGCGGGCGATGGACCTGCAGCTTCCGATGCTCAGGGACATGCTCGATTAGCGTCTGTGAATTCCTCTTGACAAAAATGCGGTTTTGACTTCATGGTGAACCTCCGTTCAGAAAAATGAACGACGGTTCCGTGGTTTGAATCCCGGGTCGCAGATGGAAAAGGCAAAACGCAAGGAAAGGGAATACAATCTGAGGCGTGCGGAGATCCTTGAACAGGCGGTGAAGATCTTTGCTGCCAAAGGCTTCCACAACACCACCATGGCGGAGATCGCGCGCGCCTCCGGATTTGCCGTCGGATCCATCTACCTCCTGTTCGCGAGCAAGGAGCATCTCTACACCGAAATGCTCAATCAAAAGCTGAACGCGATGTATTCCGGGATCAGGAAACTGGCGGCCAGAGAGGTGGATATCGTCAAGAAAATCGAGAGAATGGTAATTTCACAGTTTCATTTTGTTGAAAAAAATGCGGAGTTTTGCAGCATCTTTATCCGGGGAGATCATCTTACTCTTTCCGAGGGAAGCATCGAGCTTCGGGAGCGGATGATGGCCGATTATGCCGCCCATATCGCTTTCGTTGAGGCGGTGATGAGCGAGGGGATCCGCGCCGGCGCCCTCAAGGGAATGGACCCGCGCATGATGGCCTCCGCCCTTGCGGGAATCATCAATTCCTGCGCCTCCAAGTGGCTGACCATGACGGAGAGGACACCGCTGATGAATCACATCCCTTTTGTCGTCGACATTTTTTTAAAGGGGGTCAAGAAGGATGCGCATTAAGGTATGGTTTTTCTGCGGGACTGCCATGATCTTTGCTGCCGCATCGGCGTCCGGCGTCCGGGCGGCCGAGACGGCCAAGCCTCTGTCGCTCCAGGAGTGTATCGAGACGGCGCTGAAGCAGAGCGTCCTGATCCGGGCGGCGAGGGAAGGGGTCCTGGGCGCCGAAGCGCAGCAGAAGGAGGCGTTCACCGGATTCCTCCCGAAATTCAGCACCTCTTACAGCTATTCCCGTCTCAATACCGAGCCGACCGTCACCTCGCCGTCGACATCGATAACCTTTCCCCCCCCGATAGGATCGGTGACGATACCGTCGAATACCTACCAGGTAGGGACCAAGGACAATTACAACTGGTTTCTCGAAGCGAGGCAACCCCTCTTCGCCGGCGGCGGTATATTGGCAAACTACGAGGCGAACCGTCTGGCCGCGGATATCGCACGCCTGGAGGAGGCGGCAATGGTCCGGGACATCGTTCGGGAGGTGAAAGTCTCCTATTTCAATATCCTGAAGGCTGAAAAGACCCTCGTTGTGGCGAGGCAGTCCGTGGAACAGCTGACGGCCCACCGGGAGACGGCCCAGAATTTTTACAATGTCGGCCTTATTCCCCGTAATGACCTCCTCTATGCCGAGGTAGAGCTGGCCAACAGCCGGCAGTTTCTCGTCCGGGCGGAAAACGGCGTGGAGATGGCCAAGGCGAAATTGAATACGCTCCTGCGGCGGGGAATCAGCGCCCCTGTCGGGGTAGAGGATATCCTGAACGCCCCCCCCTATAAGAAAGGACTGGAAGCCTGTATCGTCGAGGCCCTGGAGAACCGGCCGGAAATCCGATCTCACCTGCTCCGTGTGGAGCAGGCGCGGAGCATCGTCAAACTCTTGAAGAGCGAATACTATCCGAATGTCAGTCTTGTCGGAAACTACGCCAAATACGGAGACACGCCGGGTGTCGCGGGGAGCCCCTACAAGCCTCAGGAGAACTGGTACATCCTGGCCGTTGCGACCTGGAACTTTTGGGAGTGGGGGAAAACGGAGCAGCGTGTGGCTTCGGGACAGAGCAGGGAGAATCAGGCAGCGCATATCCTGACCAACCTCCGGGATCAGATCGCACTGGAGGTGAAAAATGCGTTCCTCCTCCTCCACGAGGCCCAAGCGCAGATCCAGGTGGCAAAAAAGGCGATCGAACAGTCTGAAGAGAATTACAGGATCAACAGCGAGCGGTACCGGGAGCAGGTCGGAACGGCGACCGCGGTGATCGATGCGGCGACGATTCTCACGAAGGCCAGATCGGATTACTTCAACGCCCTCGGCGACTTCAACATCGGCCGGGCGAATCTGGAGCGAGCAACGGGAGCGACTCGCGAGGGGAGGGACTGAAAAATCTCAAATGCGTGCTTCCGTGACATGATTCGCAAGCTGGGATAAAGGTCTCAAGGAGTTGTAATGAACAAAATGTTTTTGAAATCGGCAGCCGGCTTTTTTGCAATCCTTCTTTCTGCAACCGCACCGGCCCCCCTTATCGCCGAGGAATATTCCCTGGACGATCTCTTTCGGGCCGCCCTGACGCGTTCCGAAAAGCTCAAGGCGGCCGAGGAAAACCTCACTATTTCAGAGATCGGAAAAGACAAGGCCTTCTCTTATCTCCTGCCCCGTATGACCGCCTCCGCAGGTTATACCCGCTATACGGATAAGAAGCTGGCCGGAACGAGTGTCATCCAGCCGGACTATGGTTCCTCGTGGGGAATCCGGATAGAGGAGACCTTTTCGCTGAGCGGCAGGGAGTTGACGGCGCTGGAGATCTCGAAGCAGAACGTGACGAAAAGCAAACATGATCTCGCGGCCATCCGTGAAGATTATCTGCTCAGATACGTCGCCGCCGCTTATTACAACGCCCTCATGGCCCGAAAGAGTCTCGATATCGCCAGTGCGAACCTGGAGCGTCTGATAAAGTATAGAAACGCGGCGGAAGCGAGGCTGAAGATCGGCGAAGTAACCAGGACCGTCCTTCTTCGTGCCGAAGGGGAGCTCTCCGGAGCGAAATCCGACGATCTCCAGGCCCGGAACGCTCTCGAGCTGGCGCTGGCGGTTCTTGCAAGCAATTGCGGGATTAAAGATCCCTTCACGCTGCGAGAAACTCCTCCGGATGAGCGTGAGATTGATCTCCTGACTACCTTTCAGGAGAAAGCTCTTGCCGTGAGGGCGGACCTTAAGAGTCTGGAGGTCCAAAAGCAGATCGCCGCGGATCAGACCAAATTCACGGACGGGGCCTTCTGGCCCAGTCTCTCCCTTTTCGGCGGCTATACGGG